>NZ_JBQHUB010000039.1:0-25934 GCF_052065415.1 Pseudoflavonifractor sp. HCP28S3_F10
ACATGCAGCTGACCGGTACTAATAAGCCGAGGGCTTGACCTTAACAAGAAGCAATGCAGGCGCTTGCGGAGTGTGAAATCAACTACATTGTTCGGTTTTGAGGGTGCAGGACAACCCGTTTCCCAGGACTCCAAACACAAACCAGCGAAGCGTTTGTGTTTGGAAGAGGAGACACAGCGAAATGAGCGAGCTTTGCCCGAAGGGCGAAGTGAGGGATATGGAGCTTGTGTCGACGACATGCGCCTTTAGCTCAGTTGGTAGAGCAACTGACTCTTAATCAGTGGGTCCCGGGTTCGAATCCCTGAAGGCGCACCAATGGCCCGTTGGTCAAGTGGTTAAGACAGCGGCCTCTCACGCCGTTAACATCGGTTCGAATCCGGTACGGGTCACCAATTTCTATCAAGTGAAAAAGTACTTGACAGAAAGCCTGAAAGTGAATATAATCTTACTGTTGAGAAGAACGGTAAGGAGAAGAAAATCTTCTGAATTTCTTTTGCTTACTTTTCTTTTCAAGGAAAAGTAAGTTGGTGTTGATTGCGGTGAGGGTCCACCCGTTCCCATCCCGAACACGGAAGTTAAGCTCACCTGCGCCGAAAATACTTGTCTGGAGACGGACCGGGAAGATAGGTAATGCCAACACAAACGAGAGGGTCTGGTCTGACCAGACCGGACCCTTTCATATTCCTCCTTAGCTCAGTCGGTAGAGCATGCGGCTGTTAACCGCAGGGTCGTTGGTTCGAGTCCAACAGGGGGAGCCAAAGAGTACGGCTTGCCGTCACAATATGCGGCGGCAAGCCCGTTCTCTTCTTAAAGAAAAGAACCGAACACCGGTAAGGGCCTTTAGCTCAGTTGGTTAGAGCAGCCGGCTCATAACCGGTCGGTCCACGGTTCGAGCCCGTGAAGGCCCACCACGTAGGGGTATAGCTCAGCAGGTAGAGCAGCGGTCTCCAAAACCGCGTGCCGAGGGTTCGATTCCTTCTGCCCCTGCCACAACGATTACGGCAAGTGCTGTTCACATAGATCATCAAATGGCGCGGTAGTTCAGTTGGTTAGAACGCCGGCCTGTCACGCCGGAGGTCGAGGGTTCAAGTCCCTTCCGCGTCGCCATTTGCTGCTATAGCTCAGTCGGTAGAGCGCATCCTTGGTAAGGATGAGGTCCCCAGTTCAAATCTGGGTAGCAGCTCCATTGAAACCCTTGAATCCCAACGGATTCAAGGGTTTTCATTTTTCAGAAGATTTGTTGGAAACCCGCTTTTCCAACAAATCTTCCAACAAAATTTTGTTCAGGCCTGATTCTGCAATGCGGCGACAAGGACTTTTGCAATAACGGGATTCTCTTTAAGCAGTTGAAAGGCTGTGTCCAAATCACCGTTTGCTATTTTCTTCTCGGGCGCACAGGGTTTTTGAAAAAAGTCCTCATCCATCTTCTGAGCCAGAAGCCGCCGGTCCTCATCACAGGTGTGCGCGTAGAGGTCGGTAACCATACGGGCCTGAGCGTGCCCAGTATCGCCTTGAACCGCTTTGATGTTGCCGCCGCCGATCCGGAGCTTCAGAGAGGCGCTGCAGTGGCGCAGGGAGTGAAAAACCACCTTCGGTAAACCGGTCTCCCGGATTAGTTGTTCCAACAGGTAGGCAATCTGCCGCTCCTCATAAGGACGTCCATCCTCGTGGGCGATGACCAAGCCATAATCGGCATATTCGGTGCCAATCAGCCTTTTCAGTTCAATCTGGGATTCCTTTACTTTATGCAATTCCAGTGCCACGGTTTGGGGAAGAAACACCGTGCGGACACTGCTCTCCGTTTTAGGGGACTTCAATACTAAGGCAGTAGTGGATGGATTCTTTTTCTGCTCCGGGAAGGTAAAGAGCACTTTGGAGCGGCCCCGGCGGTTCAAGGCCTCCAAGCTGTCCTTCTGACATCGTTTCAACTCCTTATTTACAAAGAGATGGGCGCTCCCATTGGCTATGCTTTCCTCGGAGAAGTCCACACAGTCCCAGGTTAGACCTAAAATCTCTCCGATTCGCATGGAGCACCCTAAGGCAAGGAGTATGGCTGTCCGCAAGATGGGATTAGTACAGCACTCTAAAGCGGTCTGGGCCTCAGTGGGAGTCCACACTTCCCGGGACTTCGACTTGTACTTGGGAAGAGTAACCTTGTTGGCTGGGTTGCTAGGGATGTATCCCCAGATGACCGCTTGATTGAGTGCGCTCCGCAGCAGGGCATGGGTCTTTTCAATGACCGACAGAGACACTGTAGCATCCGTTTTTTTATGACCTTTTAGGATCACAGCGGGCTTGTCCTGGAGAGAATCGTAAAAGAGGTCTAGATCGTGAGTGGTCAGATCCTTTACCGCTACTTTACCTAGATAGGGTTTGATATAATGTTCGATGCGATGGCGACTGCACGAGAGGAAGGAATCACCCCAGTGGTTTAGACCGTAAACTTGGACATATTCGTCCATTAGCTCACCTACAGTGATAAACCGCGGCTGCGTGCGCCGCTCCTGCTGTGGCAGAGGCTTGGGCGGCTGAAATACACCCAGGCTCCGCTCGTATTCAATCTGGGCGATGCGGAGTTGGGCGGCCTCGTAGGTGGGAAAGTGTTCAAAAAATGGCTTTTCATAGCCGGAACAGCGGTAGGAGATTTCATACTGCCGTCCCCTTTTACGTGGTTTCATACTGTACTCCTTTCTTCAAGGCTGCTGTAGACCTCCTTTCCCGCAGCGATGAACGGAGTTCCCATTCATGGCGAGAGTATAGCATGGGCGGCTGAGAAAATCAACCGCCCATGCTATTGGAATTAGGAGGCAGAATTCAGATAGTCGATCAGAGCCTGTCTGGGAATGCGGAGCTGACGGCCAACTTTGATACTGGGGATTACCCCGGTCCTTACCAGCGCATAGGCGGTGTTCCGGCCTATGCCCAGGAGAGGCATGAGATCCTTAACCGTAAGGGCGAGTGGGAGATCGTTAAAGGTGTTCGGCGAGAAAGCATTCACAGTCTATTCCCCCTTTTCTTGTATAGTGGAGAGCCGTAGACCGGAGAAGGCGCTGATGGGATTCTTTGCTCCGGCTTTTCGCTTTCTGATTTTTCTTACCTGCCCAGGGGATACACGTTCCAGAAAAGCACAGAAATGGGCGGAAAAGGAAGCCTGATCGAAGGAACCGGGACATTGTTGCCGGAATTCTTCGTATAGATCCTCGCAAAACGTGAGCGCCTCGGGATCTAGAACACAGCGCCGGTAGAAGAAGTCGGCCACAGATTGGTCCAGGCAGATTACTTCACTGCCGCACTCCTGAGAGACTACCTCGTTCACGCGGTAATCCCCGGTAAAAACATAGTTGTTTCGACGTAATTCCCAGTAGGCATGGATGGCACGCGTAATGATAGCATCTTTCTCAGGAACAAGCCGCTGCAGGAGTTCGCGATCCTGCTGGGCCTTTGGTACGGCGTACCGGAAGGGGACGGTGACCAGTCGCTGGAAAAAGGCTTCATCTCGCGTCATGGAAGTGACAGCGTGATTGCAGGCAAACAGAAACGCAGCCGTATTCCGGAAGCGAATCCTGGGCTGGTACTTCACGTCGGCGCTAATCAGGTCATTCCCGGTTAGCTGCTTCAGGATGCCAATGGCCTTGGTGTCCCATGGGATGGCGGCAAGGTCCATGGAGAGGCAGAGGCGCTTACCAACGAGCTCCGAGGGACCGAATTGTTGCCCCAGAGCAGTGATGTCCAGAGAGGTGACGTCTTCCCGCTCGAAGCAGGAGGCAATAAGCTCACCAAGCAGACTTTTCCCACTATCAGGAACCCCCTGGAAGAGAAAGAAACACTTTCCGGACATATCCGGAACTAGGCAATAGCCGATAACCTCCCAAATACGTTGAACCAGCAGAAGGTCGCCACCTGCAATGTTAGCCAGGAAGTGGTCGAAACAGGGACAGGAGAACTCCGTAGTCTCCGGCAGAAAATGGCCCCTGATTCTGGCTGTGACAAACAGACTGGGATCAGGAGGCAGGAGTTGTCCGCTGTTCAGATTGAGTAGTCCATTGTCCAGAGCTACATAAGGCAGTGAGGCCTCGTTGCATGGAAGGACGATGTTGGGCTCCGCACGGATTAGGTCATGGACCTGCCGGATGAGGGCGGCGCCTCCGGATTCTGCTATAGCTGGACGGCAGTGCGCCATAATCAGTCGATACATGACTGGTTGGCTGACAAAGCGGTAGACTGTGCCGTCGAAGGCATAGAGGACCTCGTCAACTAACCGCAGAGGAACCTTGAGAAGAAGTTCCTGGGCGACAGCGTAGGACTTGGCGGTCTGCTGCGGTTTGGTGGAAATGTCTGGCCGCCCCTGATGTGGGATGACCGGAACAGGTGGGGTGGTTGCCGTCTGCTCCTTTGGAGAAAACGGCAGGGAAGCTCCACTGGCGGTCGGTACTGCCAGAGGAGAAACAGGGATGGGTTCTGGCACACAGTCGGTTGGGAGCACGCTTTGTTCCAGCCCCGCAGTGCAGAAGCTAGGGATAATGCTGTCGGTCTCTTCCGCCTCAGGAGACGGATCAAAATATACCGGGCAGTATAGGTGCTGAGGGGGCTTGTCAAAAATAATGGGATGGTAGTACTCCATGTGCAAACCTCCATTTGAAATTTTGCAGCTGCAACACAAGGATATAGCTAGCCGGCCCGGCCGTCTATTGACAGGATGCTGGTCTTGGCTGTGACGAAAAAATTATGGTAGAATTTAAGAAGGAGTCAGATTGTATGGATTTAATTAATAATGTGGGGAATTGGCCCCAAAATGAAGACGATTTATTAAAAATTCCAGAAGTCGAGTATCCCTTTAGCGTGAAAGAATATGGAGAGCGGCTACGCGCATTGAGGGAAGAATATGGCTACTCGCAAAAGCAGGTTGCAGCAGCCATTGGATGTTCACACCAACATGTCGCTCAGATTGAGAGCGGAAAGAAGTACAAGCAGATAAACAAAAAATGGGTTCCTGTGTTTGCGCGTAAATACGAGTGTTCCTGTTCGTATTTGTTGGGATTTACAGATGAAAGAACAGGAGTTTGGTTTGATCCTCAAGCAACGCTTAGATATCCGATTATTTCCTACCGGCCAGATGAAATTATTGCAATTGACGCCCTTATCCGGGCATATAACCGAGATCGTGAGCTGTTCCTGCTTTATCTGGAGTTGTCAAAGGACACTCCTGAGCGGAGAGTGCGATACAGAGAAGTGCTCAAAAAGCGACAAAGAGAGGATACCTAGCAAGCTGCACAAAATTTTTTGGTTGAAGGGTGGAGAAACTTTTGTGCGGGTGTGTCAGTGTCGACCGGAAAACTCTTTGTGCTCGTTCCATGTGTAGGGATCAATGCGCATACAGTGTGTATGTATCTATACATAACCACGATAAAAGTTTCTGATGGTACACTGACACCCCAACACAAATAGAATAATACTTATCGCTGCTCCAGCAGGATGGGGGGTGGGGGGAAGGAGGCGCCGAAGAAGCCAGAAGGCTTCGGAGGCGGGTGTCTCCTTCCCCCAATTTTGATTTTCCGGAAAAGTGTTCTATTTTAATTGGATATTATCTTCTTGAAGCGGCCCTAGCCGCAGAAAGGAGAGATCGTTATGTTCCAAAATCCAAGATTTATCACGCGAGGCGTCCAGACTGACATCCATCGGGAGTATGACATTGGGTTTAGTGTCGGCGGCGTGCCAGTCGTATCCAAGCTGTTTGCCATCGACGATGGGGATCACAGCACCTTGCTGCTGGCCTCTGAATATTAAGGGGGTGGCCGGTATGAGTAATACCTTCCACTGCACCCACTGCGGGGCTGAGTGCGCTCTGTCTAAGCGGGTCCTGCTGGACGGCGAGGAGCTGTGTCAGGCTTGTGTCGGGGCGCACACCGTCGTTTGCCGGGAATGCGGACGGCGCATCTGGTCTGATGAAAGCAGCGGTATCAACGACATACCTCTGTGCCGGTCCTGTTTTGACTGCTGCTATACCCACTGCAGCCGTTGCGGCGCACTGCTCCGTCTGGAGGACGCCCGCTACCTGGACTGGGACAGAGACGAGGAGGAGCCTCTGTGCGGAGCCTGTTACAGCCGCGCGCAGGGCTTGCAACGCATCAATGACTACTACTACAAGCCCGAACCTGTCTTTTATGGGACAGGCCCCCGGTTCTTCGGTGTGGAACTGGAGATTGACGGAGCCGGGGAGGACAGCGACAGCGCCGGGCGCATTCTGCGTATCGCAAACGGGGACGGCGCCGAGCGGGTCTACTGCAAGCATGACGGCTCCCTGGACGATGGCTTTGAGATCGTCACCCATCCCATGAGTCTGGACTGCCACCAGAAGAAGATGCCATGGAAACAGGTGCTGGCGGAGGCCGTCTCCCTAGGGTATGTGAGCCACAAGGCGGGGACCTGCGGTCTCCATGTCCATGTAAGCCGGGCAGCGTTTGGCATTGACGAGCGGGAGCAGGACGCCGCCATCGCCCGGATCCTCTACTTCTTCGAGAAGCACTGGGAGGAGCTGCTGAAATTCAGCCGCCGGACCCCGCGGCAGCTGGAGCGCTGGGCGGCCCGCTACGGCTACAGGGAGCAGCCCCGGGACATTCTGGACCACGCCAAGAAGGGCGGGGGATATGGGCGGTACGCCTCGGTCAATCTTCAGAATCAGGACACCGTGGAATTCCGTATCTTCCGTGGAACCTTAAAATATAATACGCTCATCGCCACATTGCAGCTGGTCAACCGGATCTGCGATGTGGCTCTTTTTCTGTCCGATGAGGAGCTGAAGGCCCTGTCCTGGACCACCTTTGTGTCCGGCTGTACGCAGCCGGAGCTGATCCGGTACCTGAAGGAGCGGCGGCTCTATGTGAACGAGCCGGTGGAGACGGAGGTGGAGCTCTGATGTGCTGCCTGTTTGGACTGATCGACTACGGCCGCCGCCTCAGCGGGCGGCAGAGGGGACGCATTCTCTCGGCCCTGGCCGTGCAGAGCGAGGTGCGGGGCACCGACGCCACCGGTTACGCCTACTGCTCCGGGGGACGCCTCCATATTTACAAGCAGCCCCTTCCCGCACGTCAGGTTCCGCTGTTTGTCCCCAGCGATGCCTGGGTCATCATGGGCCATGCCCGCATGACCACCCAGGGCAGCGCCCGGAAAAATCGCAATAACCATCCATTCCGGGGAAACGCGGGAGGGACACACTTTGCCCTGGCTCACAACGGCGTTCTCTGCAATGACGGACAGCTGCGAAAAGATCAAAAACTGCCCAAGACCAGGATTGAGACCGACAGCTATGTGGCGGTGCAGCTTCTGGAGAAAGAGAACGCCCTCACACCGGACAGCCTGAAGACCATGGCAGAGCAGGTGGGGGGCACGTTTGTATTTACAGTTCTGGACGAGGAGAATACCCTGTCCTTTATCCGGGGAGACAATCCGCTGTGCCTGTATCACTTCCCCGGTCTGGGTCTCTACCTCTACGCCTCCACGGAGCAGATCCTCCGGAGCAGCCTGGCCCGGACCTGGCTCTCCAACCGCCACAGGGAGACCATTTCTGTAGAGCGGGGCGAGATCCTGCGGATCGATCCGGAGGGCCGGCGGCAGACAAGCCGTTTTGCTCTTGCGGAATCCTATCCATGCTGGGCCTGTGGGCCCCTTACGCTCCACCACAGCTGCCGCGGAAACACCTGCCTCGAAGAGCTGAAAAGCCTGTCCTATTCCTTCGGGTATACACCGGAGACGGTGGAGCGGCTGTTCCGGGAGGGTTTTACCACTGACGAGATCGAGGAGATATTCTATGGCTGGGACGAGCTGTGAGGGGGGATATCATGCTTATTTTGATGGTGGAGCCGGGGAAGACACCCTATCCCGCCCAGATGGAAGATAGTCTGGAAGTCATGCAGGCGGCGGTGGGCGGCCTAATCCAGGCGCTGTACCCCTTTGATGACTCGGTGGCCCTGGTCTGCAACGACGAGGGCAAGCTGCTGGGCCTGCCGCCCAACCGGGCGTTGCGAGACGAAGAGGGAAATATTTACGATGTAGTTTGCGGCATCATGTTTCTCTGCGGTGCGCCACCAGACAGTGAGAACTTCTGCAGCCTGACACCGGAGCAGATCAAAAAATACGAAAAGCACTTTCGCTATCCGGAGGTCTTCCTCAGGACAGAACGCGGGATCATCTGCCTTCCGGTGGAAGACTAGAAGTACCTAAAACCATCGTTTCTGAAACGCCCCCGGGACGGGCCTGTAATGGCCGATCCACGGGGGCGTTTCGGTTCCAAAACCCGTCTCAGAAGCTGCGGCCCGTTGACCGTAGGTTTTTGAGACAGAAATCAGGGAGGTATCTGTATGAACATAACACTGCTTGGCATCATCATCGAGGCGGCGGCTGCCATTGCCGTCGCGCTTCTGGGAGGTGATGAGGAATGACGTCCATTCTGGAGCATCTCTTTCAGAGCGATCTTGTGTTCCCCATGGACCCGGTGGAGGAACAGCGATTTGCGGTCCTGGGAAACCGGACGGAGGAGCGGAGGGACAACCTGGAGAAACAGTTGACGGAAGAGGAATGGACCCAGGTCCGGGCGTACCTGGAGCTGCTGGAGGAGTTCCACGACCGGGAGCGCCGCCTGGCCTATGAAAACGGCTTTCTATTGGCCGTTTCTCTATGTCTGGAACTCTCCAGACGATTGGAGGGGATGCGGGAATGAGAAGCCAGAAGATCGGTTATGCCCGGGTATCCACCCTGGACCAGAACCTGGACCGGCAGACAGATATGCTCCGGGCGTACGGTGTGGACAAACTCTACACGGAGAAAATGAGCGGGACCCGGCGGGACCGGCCGGAACTGACCAGGCTGCTGGAGCAGCTGGAGGAGGGGGACACAGTGATCGTGGAATCCCTCTCCCGGCTGGGCCGGAGCACCAGGGATCTCATCGAACTGGTGGAGCTGTTTCAGCAAAAGGGCGTTCAGCTGGTGAGTCTGAAGGAGTCCATCGACACCAGCTCCTCTACCGGCAAGCTGCTCTTCACCATTATGTCCGCCCTGGCCCAGTTTGAGCGGGACGTGATTGCGGACCGCACCAGAGAGGGCTTGCAGGCGGCCAGGGCCAGGGGCCATTTCGGGGGGCGGCCGAAAACGGACGCCAAAAAGCTCCAGCAGGCCTTGAAGCTCTACCGCTCCGGACAGTACACGGCCCGTGAGATCAAAGAGCTGACCGGCGTAACAAAATCAACCCTGTACCGTTATCTGCGCACATAACAGAGGACGGGAGCTCCCGGCGTGTTCCGGAAGCTCCCGTTTCTTTTTTGATTCCTGTTAATGGGAGACGTACAGGATGATGATTTTATATATTCATGGAGCGAACATAAAAATAAATGATTTTAAAGGAGGAAGTATAAACCGTGCTAAATGAACATGAGGAGCAGAAATTGATGCAGGCCATCCGCGGGGGATATATGCTCCCGGAGCGGTCTGGTGAATATTGGAGCGATGAGGAACGGGAGAAATTGTCCGCGTTCTATCACTCCGGCGTTGGGCTTTCAGGAATTGCCTTGGAGCTGCAGCGCTCTGAGACGGCGATCGTGCAGCAGCTGATGGCAATGGGCTTGATGACCGCACCCAATGTTGTCCGCACCAGGAGGCCGAGAGAACCCAGCTGCCTTTGCGGCAAGTGCCGGTTCAACGCCCAATGTGTACGAAAGGGCGGCTGCTTTCAATGGGAGGGACTCTATGCTGGACAACTGGGATGATTTTCTCACCGTGGAAGAGCTATGTGAGCTGCTGAAAATCGGCCGCAATGCTGCTTACCGCCTGCTAAGCAGCAGGCAGATCAGGGCATTCCGAAACGGCCGGGTCTGGAGGATCCCCAAGCAGGCGGTCATTGAGCTTATTCGTACTCAATCCAAGCTGGACTGAAAAATTCCCTGGGCACTCGTTGCCCAGGGAATCACTTTTTTGCCGATTTCACTTCCTGGCGGTCTGCCAGGCCTTGTATATAGGACATGGCCAACGCCTTGCTGGAATCGTCCAATCTATCCCAAATACAGAGACATTGCTTTTGGTCCGCAGTGAGTTTCACCGTCTCGTCCCGGTCCGAAAAGAACTGGGCTAGGGTGATACCAAGGCCATCACAGATTTTTATGAGAGATGGTATCGATGGAACGTTGGCTTTGTGGAGCATGGTGCTCAAAGTAGAATAGGGGATTCCCGAGGCTTTGGCTAAACGATAATACGTCCAAGAACGGGATTGGCAGAGTTCCTGTATTCTGCCCACTACGTCAAACTCCTGCATAGAGCACCCCCTGGATTTGATACCTCTATTCTACCCAGAGGTACGAAATTTCGTTAGATTATATTAACCGATATAAATATGTTGAATTTATGACGATTAAGCGTTATAATTTGCAGAAGAGGAAGACCGCAAGCTGCAAAAGAAACGTTATATGAGGAGGATGTATGATGTATTGCAAAAAATGCGGAAAAGAAACCAGCGAAAACACAAAGTTTTGCGTGTACTGCGGCACGCCGGTGGAGAGTGGGAGCAATGCTCAACCGGGAACTGTGGGCGCCATGCCATACAGCATTGGTGCACCTACAAATTATCAGAAGAGACAAAGGATGCTCATCGGCAAAAAAGCAGACTATTATCAACGCCGGTTTCAGGGGATCGCCGCAAGAAATAGCAAGATTAGTTGGAATTGGGCAGCATTTTTCCTGAGTTTATACTGGTGTTTTTATAGGAAAATGTATAAAGTGGGCGCAATTCTTGTTGGGATTCTCTATCTGTGTGGATTTATACCGGGGATTGGACCGATGATCGGTGGGGTGGCAGTCAGCATCGTGTGCGGAATGCTGGGCAATTCTTTCTATAAAAATTATCTCGATGAAAAAATTCTATCCGCTGCAGAGATGGGTTTAACCGATGAAATTTTCGGATACTATGCCCTGGAAAAAGGACAGACCAGTTTGGCCAGCAGCATTATTCTGGGAATGCTTATGTCCATGGCCAATTTAATGGTACAGCTCTACTTTTCTATGGTAGTTGGAAATCTTTTGGGCGGATTTGTCAATAACCCGTTATATTAATGCTATTATAAGGAGGGAAAGAAACGTGTTTTGCCCTAAATGTGGATATGATTTGCCGGATGAAGCACTGTTTTGCCCCGATTGCGGTGCCGAACGGCCAGTACTTCAAGAGTTAGAACGAGGGGAAACGTCTCTGCAAACGGAACAAACGTCTGGGGCAGAACAGGCTTTGTCAGGCTCCGAAATGCCAAATACAACGAGTTATAAAGAAGAGTGCGATACCTCAGCTTTCATAATGCCAACGGGACAACCGAAACATACCAGTAAAAAGGCTCGAGTTATAGGGGTTATTATTGGGGCTATTGTTGGAGCTATTATTGCGGGGACTATTGGCTTTCTCCTTATGCATCGAATTGTACCTGGGTCGGTACCAGATTATTATGGAATGTATAGTGACGATATCGGCTGGGGACTCGTCATAACGGATGAAAAAACATTTACAGGCGACAGCAGCAAGAGAGATGAGACTTATATGTATATATATTGTCGAGTAGATTTCTCCAGAACGAACCGAGACGCTTCTCGGAAATCTCACCGATTTCCGCAAACAGAACCTGCTTCGTGCACAATGCCTGATAGACGCTCTCGTCCAGCGTCGGCTGAAACTCGTTCCAGAACGCGCGCAGAAGATAACGCATACTCTCGTCAATCGTCTGCGTCTGGAGTGCGGCGGAGATCACATACAGAGCAAGGTGCATCGTGCGGATGGCCTGATCCTCACGCTCGCCCTCCAGATGCGCAAGGTCGCGATATATCCAGTTGATGAGGTCAGAGACATGATCCGCAAAGTCCGCTGTAATTTGTGCACGCTTCTGCTCGGCAGCAGCGTTGGCACGTTTGCGCTTTTCCTTCGCTTCGATTTCATCACCGAATGTACGCCAGTACCCTGATAATAGTCAAGCTGTATGAAGAAGTCAAATTGACATTCGCGCATCTTTTCAGTATAATGTCGACGGGTGGGTACCTACCGGCAGTTATCGAAATATGCAAAGAAGTACAAGCGCCAACAGAGGAGCAAAGTGCCTTCGTCACAAAAAAGAACGATTTTTCCCATGGCGGCTTGCCAGCGGGCATTGTGAGAGCGTGCCGGAACGGTGAAAAGACGTGGATCCTGTTCGGATGACTTTTACCTGTTTTCCCCTCAAGAACACTGAAACAGACGGAAAAGACAGCGTTTTCACAAATTATTTGGGTGAAGTATCAAAAAAACAATGTGATGAAATTATAAAATCTCCATACTTGATTTTTGAGCTTTTATCTGGTATAAGCTTATTAGGCGTTGACGCGGGCTCAATATAGTGACCGCAGACTATAAACACAAACAAGTGTTATGCGGTGTTTTTGCACCGCATAACATTTGTCTGCTTGAGCGCGCGCCAGCATTCTAGGCAAGTCACAGGAGGTCGGACTTGCCCCATTTTGCGCCCAAAAACGGGCAAAAATTTTGCTGATGAGAGGAGATAATTATGAAGAATCAGCACAGCAGGATTCTCGCATGGCTGCTGGTTTTCAGCATGGTTCTGGCAATGATGCCGGCGATGCTGATCACGGCCTCTGCTGATGAGCCTGTGTCCGCGGTGACGTGGGCAAAAACAGATTTGAAGGACATCAAGTCGACGGATACCGTCGCCATCACGATGACGCGCGGTGAGGTCACCTATGCGCTTCCCACGACGATTGACGCGGAGAAGAAGGTGGCACTTGCACTCGTGTGCACCGTCAAGGGCAACACGCTCACCATGAGCGGCACAGACGCGCAGTACGGCTGGCACATCTCCGCCGCAGAGGGCAGCGACGGGTATTACATCACCACCGGTGAGAACTACCTGTCTCTGGCCAATACGGCAAAGGGTGTTGTAATCGGCAAGGACGTGAAGGCAGTCTGGACAGTTAATGAGTACGGCTACCTGAATGCTGATATTGTCCTGCCGGACAAGACGGTCAACCGTATGCTCGGCGTTTACGTTCCGACGAAGGAAGACCAGACTCCTGATTGGCGCTGCTATTCCGCGTCGAGCGGCGTACCCAACAACATCAAGAACGAGACGCTGAGCTTCTGGGTGCTTGGCGGAACCGGCTCTGTGCCGACACCCAATCCCGACCCCAAGCCGGAGCCAGACCCCAAACCCGAACCCGACCCGAAGCCCAATCCGGCAGCCGGCGAAGCGGCGCAGCTGACGGAGCTTCACTCCGGCGATCAGGTCTACATCTGCAACCCGGCGTCCGGCGAGAAGGGCAAGAATCGCGTCATGTCCGGGCTGGGCGAGGACGGCAAGCAGTTTACCTCCGTTGAGGCGGAGATCAACGACGGCATTCTTTCGGTCACTGCGGAGATGCTTGCGCTGACCGTCACCGTGGACTCTGACGGCAATTATACGTTCCAGGACGAGAACGGAAAGTACCTGACAGTCAACGGAAAGAACGATATGTCTCTGGAGAGCGCTTCCTCCGAAGCAGGCACTTGGACGCTGGAGGCTGCGAAGGACAAGGAAGGCAACGAGATCGCGGGCAGCTTCCTCGTCAAGAATGCGGCGACGTTTGAAGAAAAGAATCTGTATCTCGAAAACTATAAAGGCAACTTCACGTCCTATATTTTCCAGAGCTGGAGCAGGCCGATGTACACCATGCAGTTCTTCTCTGCCGGTAAGACTTCAACCGGCGGCTTTACCACGGAACTGACGGCAGGCGACAAGGTCGTGCTCTATCAGCCGTCCAGCGGCATGGCACTGTCCAGCACTGTCGCGGACAACGAGAAGAAGAGCAACCTTGTCGGAACGGATGTAACTGTTTCGGACGACGGCGTGATGTCCGGCTATGCGGAAGAGAACATCTGGACGGTCGGCGTCATTGAAGGCGAAAAGGGCAAGCAGTATACCTTTGAAAACGGCGGTAAGTATCTGGAAGGCTATCCGGTCAAGCTGACGCTGGGCGACAAGGCGTTCAACTGGAATCTCTCCGCGGCGGAAGGCACCGATATGTTCTTTGTCAAGAACTTTATGAGCGCGCAGCTGGGCTGGAGCACGGAGAGCAAGAGCTTCTATCTGGGCTTCAACAACGAAGGCGCGACTGAAAACTTCGGCTTCCGTTTCTACGCGATCGGCAATGGCGGCAGCGGCGGCGGCTCGGTCACCAAGACCGTTGCAACGCCCAAGGCGTCTCCCCGTTCCGGTGAAGTTCACAACGGCGATAAGGTCACCTTCACCTGCGCGACCGAAGACGCGACCATTCTTTACAAGGCAAACGGCGCTGCGGACTGGACGACCTACACCGCTCCGATTGCCATCACGGAGGACATCTCCTTCACCGTGAAGGCAGTCAAGGAAGGCATGGAGGACAGCCGCGAGGTCACCTTCAAATACACGGTCTATGTCCCGCCCGTACTCGGCGAGCACAAGGCGGAAATCGTGAAGGATGCCTCCACGCTCTCCTCCGGCGACCGCATTCTGGTTGTTGTCAAGGAGCTGGACTACGCAATGGGCCAGACCCAGAAGGCGAACAACCGCGACAATGCGCCGGTCATCAAGGATGAGGCCGCTGGACTGCTCAGCTACGAGCCGGAAAGCGCACAGATCATTCAGCTTGAGTCCGGCATTGAGGACGGAACGTTCTCGCTGTACTGCCTGAACGGCAACCACACCGGCTATCTCTATGCACCGCTCGGCTCCAGCGCGCAGGGCAGCAACTGGCTGCGCACGCAGGACGAAAAGGATATCAACGGCTCCTTTACCATTGATATCGCTGCGGACACCACCGCGACCATCACCTCCAAGGCGGACAAGGGCTCCAACACCATCCGCTACAACACGGCAGGCATTTTCTCCTGCTATGGTCCTAAGAGCCAGAAGGCAGTCACGGTCTACCGTCTGCTCGAAGGCAACGAAAAGCCCGGCCTGCCGAACGCAGGCGACAAGGTTGCCATCTACAACCTGCTGGCCAAGGGCGTTCTGTCCGGCATGACCGGCGACCTGTCGGATATTTACGGCTGCGCGATCAGCGCGACCGGCGCTGAGATCAAGAACGGCAAGGCGCTCTGCGACAACGGCGCCGTGATCTTCACGGTCTCCAAGAGCGGCGAGTTCTACCGCTTCCACAACGAGGCGTTCGGCTATCTCTGCTCCTATGGCACGGGCAACAACGCCTACTACTCCACCGAACTGACGGACGACGCGAACTGGACGCTGGAAGCCTACAACGGCGGCTATCGCATGAAGAGCAATGCGGCCTTTGAGGACAAGAGCCAGTACCTCCAGTACTTCTCCGGCGGCTTTACGACGTGGGGAATGTACAACGTCACCGACCGCGACGTATTTACCTATCACTTCTATCCCTGCGCAAACGCCAAGCTGACGGACGGCGTCGTCAACGAGCCGAAGGCTGTTTTCGGCAACCTGGCGGACGCTCTGGCCGGTCAGCGCTACATGCTGCATTTCACGATCGACGCACTGTTCGGCGTGAAGGAGCTGCATGTCGCTATGAACGGCGTGGAGCTTGCGTACACGGAGCTCGACGGCCACTACACGGCTGTCATCCCTGCCGAGTACATCAAGGGTGAGAAGCTGACCGTCCGTGTCTATGGCGCCGACAACAAGGGCGTTGCCATCGACTCCACGGTTGACATCCAGATCAAGGACGAGCCCGGTATCACCGACGTTCGCCCCATCGCAAACGCCCAGACCAAGAACGACAAGCGCCCCGAGATCTCCGCGGTGCTTGCAAACGTCGGCACGAACCCCACTGTCACGATGAGTGTGAACGGTGTGGACGTCGCCTTCACCTACGAGAACGATAAGGTCAGCTACAAGCCGACCGCCGACATGGAGGACGGTCGTGTTTCCGTCACCATCACGGTCACCCGCGCTGACGGCAAGTCCGTCACGAAGACCTGGAACTTCGTTATCGGTGAGACCAACTACCAGATGCTCTTCGGCCAGCTCCACTCCCACAACGGCGAGTATTCCGACGGTGCGGGCACGCTGTCCATGGCTCTGGACTATATCGCAAACCTTCCGGAAAGCGCGAACGTTGACTTCGTCGCCTTCACGGACCACTCCAACTACTTCGATACGACCGACGCCCCCAACCCCGCCGAGGCACTGCACGACATGACCAAGGCGACTGCGTTCTCTCAGGAGCGCTGGGCGACCTACAAGAACACCGTTGCGCAGTTCAATGAGACCCATGAGGGCATCATCGGTCTCGCGGGCTTTGAGATGACCTGGTCCGGCGGCCCCGGCCACATCAACACCTTTGCGACAAAGGGTATCGTTTCCCGTAACAACAAGACGCTGAACAACAAGTCCGGCGACGCGGGTATGAAGGAATACTACGCGCTGCTGGCGCAGGACGAGGGCAAGGACTCCATCTCCCAGTTCAACCATCCGGGCACGATGTTCGGCAACTTCTCGGATTTCAACTATTGGAATCCCGAAGCCGACAGCCGCATGCACCTCGTTGAGGTCGGTAACGGCGAAGGCCAGATCGGCGGGTCCGGTTACTATCCCAGCTACGAGCAGTACACGCTGGCACTGGACAAGGGCTGGCATCTGGCTCCGTCCAACAACCAGGACAACCACAAGGCAAAGTGGGGCAACGCCAACGATGCCCGCGACGTCCTTTTTGTTGAGCAGGCCACGGAGGAGGGCATCTACGATGCGATCCGCAACTACCGTGTCTACGCAACGGAGGATAAGAACCTTGAGCTCGGCTATACGGTCAATGACCTGCCGATGGGCACCATCATTGAATCGGTTCCCGAGATGCTGAAGTTTGATGTTTCCGTCATGGATCCGGACGAGCAGGACTCCATCTCCAAGGTGGAGCTGATCGTCAACTCCGGTAAGGTCGCCTACACTTGGGACGATCCCGCAGAGCTTGCAGCCGGTATCCTTACGGTAGAACTCAAGCCCGAATATTCCTACTATTATGTCAAGGTCACGGAGGCCGACGGCGATCTGGCGGTCACCGCACCTGTCTGGGTCGGCGAAAGCCTGCAGCTCGGCATCACCGAGATGACTGCGGACTCCACCAACCCCATTGTCGGTGAAACGGTCACGCTCACGACGAAGCTTTACAACAAGGAAAGCTCCGACGCGCAGATCAAGAGCGTTGTCTACACCACCGAAGGCTCCAAGGTCCTCTTTACCGACACCACGCCGCGCGTCCTTTCTGCCGACAGCTCCGTGAGCATCGACTGGAAGTACGTTACCGAGCTTGCAAAGAAGACGACCATCACCGTGACGGTCGTGGTCGAGATGGAAGGCAAGGAGTACACCTTCTCCGCCGCCGTCGATCTTGATGTGCAGGACGTCAGCAGCCTCGCCTATGTCGGCGTTGACGCTTCGCACAACAACGAGTATGTTTCCGGCTACAACAAGGGCCTGATGGGCAACTTCACGACGATTGCTGCCGACTCTACGGTTCGCGTTGACATGCTGGACACCTCTGAGAAGCTGATCGCCGCCTGCAAGGACGGCAAATACGCGGCTCTGGTCATCACGCCGCCCTCCCGCCGTGTTGCGGAAGGCAAGGACTACACTGAAACGGAGCTCAAGGCTCTGGCTGAGTTCAACGCCGCCGGCGGCGTCCTGCTGATCTCCGGCGTTGGCGATACCAACGACCAGCTTCCCGGTGCAAAGCACACGGCTGCAACACAGAATGCGCTGCTTGAGAAGCTCGGCTCGTCTCTGCGTCTGTCCGACGACGGCCTGTATGAAGACACCTCCTTCGCGCTGACGCTGAACAGCTTCGGCAGCAGCAAGCTGGTGCAGGGCCTCACCACCGGCATCTCCTACTACGGCGGTTCTACGATCTACGCGGTCGATGCCACCGGCGCAGTCTCCAGCGAGATCCCCGCAACGGTTGCAGCCATGCTCTTTGCGAATGCAGCCGGCACCTCCGTTGACAAGGACGGCGACGGCCTTGGCGGCGAAACAACGCCGAAGTACGCATACGCGGAAAATGACGCGCGTCTGCTCGTCATGGCTGCCGAGCAGCTGCCCGGCAAGGGCCTGATCGTTGTTTCCGGCTCTACGTTCATGAATGACTTCGATCTGCAGATCCCCGCAGCCAACGGCAACAATGCGCTGCTGCAGAACATCTTCAAGGCAATCAATCCTGTGAAGGTCACCCCGATTGCCGAGGTGCGCAAGCAGACGGAGTCCGGCTACAAGTACACCATCGAAGGCGTTGTCACCTCGAATGCCTCCGGCTATGACAAGACCACCGCGTTCTTTGACTGCATCTATGTGCAGGACGCAACGGGCGGCGTCTGCTGCTTCCCGATCTCTGGTGATTTCAAGCTGGGTGACGTTGTCCGCGTGACCGCCACGACGCACTTCTTCCAGGGTGAAGCGGAGCTTCAGGTCGTTTCGGCTGAAAAGCTGGGCGAGACCACGCCGGTCGAGCCGACCGTCATCACGGCGGCACAGCTCAACAACCGCTCCAAGGAAGGCCTGCTTGCAACGATCAAGGGCACTGTGACGAAGATCACCGAGGCCAGCGGCCTGCCTGAGTCCATCTATGTGAAGGACGAGAGCGGCGAGGTTGCAAGAGTATTCATCGACGGCTACATTTGCAGCCAGATGGAGATTGCCGGTCTGAAGGTCGGCTGCTCCATTGAGGCAACCGGTCTTGCGTCCTACGACGACACCTATGCCATCGAGAACGACAGCCATGCACGTCTGCGTGTCAGGAACCGCGCAGAGATCATCTGCAAGGAGAGCACCAACCCCACCGAGCCCGAGAAGCCCGAGGTCAAGCCGAATCCCGGCGTGATCGTCATTCCGGGCAGCGGCAGACCGTCCTCCAATCCGTTCGCTGATGTGGCAAAGGGCACATGGTACTATGACTATGTCATGACCGCTGCCAGAAACGGTCTGGTCGTGGGCGATCAGTACGGCAACTTCCGTCCGCAGGCGGGTCTGACCCGTGCGGAGCTGGTCACGCTGCTGTACCGCCTGGCCGGTTCTCCCGCAGTGTCCGGCAAGCCCTCCTTCACGGATACCACGCGCGAATGGTATCAGGACGCCATCGCTTGGGCTGAACAGAACGGCATCAGCAACGGCCTTGGCAACGGCAAGTTTGCTCCGGATGCACTGGTCACCCGTGAGCAGATGGTTACCATGATCTGGCGTCTGGCAGGCGAGCCGGCGTCCAATGCGGACCTCAGCTCCTTCAAGGATGCGGACAGCATCCCCACATGGGCTCAGAACGCATTTGCATGGGCTGTCGAGCAGGGTATCGTCAGCGGCACGCGCCACTGGAACCGAATCGGCCTGTATCTTGCACCGCACGATGACATCAAGCGCTGCGAGTCCGTGAAGATTCTGGTTGTCTACGCAAAGCTGAAGTAAGTCTGCAAAACTGAAAAATCAAACGTCCCACCCTGCGCTCGCGCAGGGTGGGACAAGCGCCATTCACATAGATACCTTCTGTCAAGCAAGCATCCGCCCGGCGGATGCCTGTTTGACAGAATGTATTTTACCGGGTAGGGGTATGAAATGAAAAATAAGAACAATTCTATAAGCCGTTCCAATCGCACTGCCGCCGCGTCTGTGCTGGTCGTTGTGCTGATTCTTGGGATATTTGCGGCGCTGTATTTCTATGCGCATGATGCGGAAGAAAATACGATAAAGCCAACCGAATACGCGGAGTATGAAAAAGGCCGCGTTGTCGAGATTTTGATGGACAACTGCGAGGTCAGCGAGGTGGCGGAAAATGCCTACCGCGGCGACCAGAAACTCCTTGTCAAGGTCACCTCCGGTCAGTACAAAGGCGAAACGATGCTGGTTTCCGGTTTTGTCGGCCCCATCTACGGCGAGCCTGCGAAGGTCGGGCAGAGCGTTGTGCTGAGCATCAACACCTATGCAAACGGCGACCACACGGCCACCGTGTATGAGTACAACCGGACGCCCATTGTCTTTCTGATACTCGGCATATTCGTTCTGGTGACGATTGCGGTGGGCGGCCGCACCGGCGCGAAATCCGTGCTCGGCCTGATCCTCACCATGGTCGTGATCCTGATGGTCTTCCTGCCGCTTTTGATGAAAGGCTGGCTGCCGATCCCCACCGCATTCCTGCTTTGTTCTTTGGTCGCGGTCGTGTGCTTCGTCATTCTGGGCGGATGCAGCAAAAAAGTCCTCTGCGCGTGCATCGGCACGATCGGCGGCGTCGCGTTTTCCATGCTCTTCGGCATCCTGACCCAGAAGCTGCTGCATCTGGACGGCCTGCGCGCGACCGATGCCGAAGCGCTTCTCCAGCTCCGTCAGACGGGCACACCCGTTCACATCAGAGGGCTGCTTGTTGCAGGCGTCATCATTTCCGCATTGGGCGCGGTCATGGACGTTGCAATGTCCATTGCCTCGGCGCAGTCCGAGTTGAAGGCAGTCGATCCCGACCTCTCTGCGCGGGCGCTGTGGCGCTCCGGCATGAACATCGGACGCGATATGGTCGGTACGATGACCAATACGCTGATCCTTGCGATTCTCGGCAGCGGAATGGTGCTGATCCTCTATCTCTACTCGCTGAATCTCTCTTGGTATCAGTTGATGGCATCCAGCTACATTGCCATTGAGCTCATCAGCTCCGTCTCCAGCGCGATCGGCGTCATTCTCGCCGTCCCCCTGACAAATGCCGCCGGAGCGCTGCTTTATTCCACGCGTGCAAAAAATGCCGCCAAATAAAAAGGAACCCGGGAATCTGAGAGATTCCCGGGTTTTTGGCACCCCAGAGACGATTCGAACGTCCGACCCTTCGCTTAGGAGCAGAAATGTATCATTTCCCTCTGAGACAATTCTTGTCAAGATTTGTTCAAAATCCGCGCGAAAAAACGCGAAAACCAGACGGTTATAATTGCTAGAAGTTAGTTCGAGTCAAATCGGGATTGCAATAGATAAGTCCTGATTGTTAGAAAAAATGACGCCGTGTTAGAAGAAAATTAGAAATAGCTAATAAAGGCGTTAGGTATCATTTCCCTTGCGGATATTTTAGGAGAAATCAGCATCAAAGTCAATATCATTTTATCTACGGAGTTGGACATCCAAATTCAAATATAATACGGGAAAACTTAATATACATAGCACACCCACTTGCTCCACGACGGAGCCGGAGGATGCGCTTTTTTGTTGCCCGGTATGGGCGGGAATGGAGGCGAAAGCAATGAACGGACATACAGAGGACAAACCGAAAGACTGCCGGTACTGCTATTTCTGGAAGCAGACAGAGGGCTGCACCTACCGCGGCAAAACCGGCTGCTATTATATTTCGGCGCAGAAGCCGTCTGCCGCCGTCAACGAGTGCGACGGCTGTCCGTATGGGCGGGCGTCTCCTTGCATCGGCTGGTGTACAAAGGATCTGCTGCGCTCTATGGGCCTTTGGAAAGGGCGTGGAGATACATGACACTGGACTATTACTACGGGGATCAGGCGGAACAGTTTTCGTTCTACCGTATCGAAATGTCCGAGATGATTGCCACAGCCAACGCCAAAAGCATTGAGGATATTATAGCAATTTTCAATAATACAGCAGAACGCTTTAGCTTTTGAGAAAAAGTGGTACGGCATCCGATTATCTTCTTTGATATTGCTTTCTGAAAACATGGATGAAGCAGAAAAGTCTGGCAAAGGAACTGCCTTTGTCAGAAACATGATGGCACACTTGATACAAAGTATGTCTGCGGCAGCAGGTGATCCAGATGAAGAATAAAGCGCCGATTAGAAAATATGACATCACGCAATGTGCTCTTTATAAATGTCGGACGAAAAAGCGTCTTGAACATCTTCTGTGTCTTGAACCCGGTGGTCTCAAAATAATTGATAGCATCATCGGGTATCACAAATTTGAAATCGATAAAAAGCATTCTAAGGATGTGAAGCTATGTCCCAATTCAACATCATCTCCGCCGCGTCTGAAAGCACAGTCGTGGCGGAGTACACGCCGGATGCCTGCCGGTCGGACAGCTATCAGAGCGAGGCGGCGCTGGAGCAGGAATTTCTGCGGCTTCTGTGTGCGCAGGGGTATGAATATCTGGAGATCCACGACGAAGCAGCGCTCATCGCCAACCTCCGCCGCCAGATGGAGGGGCTGAACGGCTACGCTTTCTCAGACAGCGAATGGACGCGCTTCTTTAGGGACTGCATCGCGGGCGCAAACGACGGGATTCTGGAAAAGACGCGCCGGATTCAGCTCGATCATGTGCAGGTGCTGCGGCAGGACAGCGGCGCGTCCAAAAACATCTACCTGCTGGACAAAAAGCACATCCACAACAACCGCTTGCAGGTGCTCCACCAGTACGAGGAGACTGCGGGCAGTCACGACACGCGCTACGACGTGACCGTCCTCGTCAACGGTCTGCCGCTGGTACATATCGAACTCAAGCGGCGCGGCGTGGCCATCCGCGAGGCGTTCAATCAGATCAAGCGCTACCAGCGCGACAGCTTCTGGGCAGCAAGCGGCCTTTTTGAATACGTCCAGATTTTCGTCATCTCCAACGGCACACACACGAAATACTATTCCAACACCACCCGCAGCAACCACATCAAAGAGCAGGGCGAGGGACGGAACAAAACCAAAAAGACCAGCAACAGCTTTGAGTTCACCTCCTTCTGGGCGGATGGGAACAACAAAGTCATTGCCGATCTGGTAGACTTCACAAAGACATTTTTCGCCAAGCATACGCTTTTAAGCATCCTGACGCGCTACTGCGTGTTTACGTCGGAAAATCTGCTGCTCGTCATGCGCCCGTATCAGATCGCGGCGACGGAGCGGATTTTGAACCGCATCGAAGTCTCCACGACCTACAAGCAGTACGGCGGCATCGAGGCGGGCGGCTACATCTGGCACACGACGGGAAGCGGCAAGACGCTCACATCGTTCAAAACCGCGCAGCTGGCGTCGAAGCTGCCGTATATCGACAAGGTGCTGTTCGTCGTAGACCGCAAGGACCTGGATTATCAGACGATGAAGGAATACGACCGCTTTGAAAAGGGCGCAGCGAACAGCAACACCAGCACCGCCGTTTTGCAGCGGCAGATGGAAGACCCGGACGCGCGGATCATCATCACGACGATCCAGAAGCTTGATATTTTTGTGCGCAAAAACAAAGGCCACGCGGCGTTCCGGCAGCATTTTGTCATCATTTTCGACGAGTGCCACCGCAGCCAGTTCGGAGATATGCACCAGGCGATCACGAAGGCCTTTAAGAACTATCACCTGTTCGGCTTCACCGGGACACCGATCTTCTCCGTCAACGCCGGGACGGGCAAAAATCCGGATCTTCGCACCACGCAGCAGGCGTTCGGTGACAAGCTCCACACCTACACGATCGTGGACGCCATCAACGACGGGGACGTCCTGCCGTTTCGCATCGACTATGTGAACACCGTCAAAGAAAAGGACGATGTAAAGGACTCACAGGTTCGTGCCATCGACATTGAAAAGGCAATGGGCGCGCCGGAGCGCATTCGCGAGATCGTCCGCTACACGCTGGAGCATTTTGACCAGAAAACGAAACGCAACAGCTTTTATACCCTCAAGGGTCAGCGTATGGCGGGCTTCAACTCCATCTTTGCCGTCAGCTCCATCCCGATGGCGATGAAATACTACACGGAGTTCAAACGCCAGCTTACCGAGCAGCACCGCGATCTGACCATTGCGACGATCTTCAGCTTTGCTGCGAATGAAGACGATCCCGAAGACGCGCTGCCGGAGGAAGGCTTTGAGACGGACACGCTGGACAAGACCGCGCGCGATTTTCTGGACACCGCGATTCAGGACTATAACCAGACGTTCCACGTCAATTTTGACACGTCGGCGGACAAGTTCCAGAATTACTACAAAGACCTGTCCCAGCGCGTCAAGGCGCGGGAGGTCGATCTGCTCATCGTGGTCAATATGTTCCTGACGGGCTTTGACGCGACGACGCTCAATACGCTCTGGGTGGACAAGAACCTTAAAATGCACGGTCTCATTCAGGCGTTTTCCCGGACGAACCGGATTTTGAACTCCGTTAAAACCTACGGCATTATCGTCTGCTTCCGCAATCTGCAAAAAGCCACCGACGACGCGATCGCGCTCTTTGGCGACCGCGAGGCCAGCGGCGTTGTGCTGCTCAAGGGCTACGATGCGTACTATGACGGCTATGAGGAAAATGGGAAAGTCGTTCCCGGTTACCGTGATTTGATTGACGAGCTATCAAGGGAGTTTCCGCTCGGGCAGCCGATTACCGGCGAGCAGAAGCAGAAGGATTTTATCAAGCTCTACGGCAATATCCTGCGGCTCAAAAATATCTTAAGCGCGTTTGACCAGTTTGCCGGGCATGAGCTTCTTCCGGAGCGGGATTTTCAGGATTACCAGAGTGTGTATCTCGACCTCTATCAGGCGTATCGCCCGAAAACGGATGGGGACAAAGAGAATATCAACGACGATATTACCTTCGAGATTGAACTCATCCGGCAGGTGGAGATCAACATTGACTACATTTTGATGCTCGTCATGAAGTACCACGAGTCGAACTGCAAGGATAAAAGCATCATGGGAACCATCGACCGGGCGATTGACTCCAGCATCCAGCTGCGCAGCAAAAAGGACCTGATCCACGGCTTTATTAGTACGGTCAACGCCGCAACGGATGTTGACCGCGATTGGCAGAGCTATGTGCAGCAGCAAAAGCAGCAGGAGCTGGAGCAACTCATCGCGGAGGAAAGGCTGAAGCCCGCGGAGGCGCAGCGCTTTGTTGCCAACGCTTTCCGCGACGGCGCGCTCAAAACGACCGGCACGGATATTGACCAGATCCTGCCGCCCGTCTCCCGCTTTGGCGGCGGCAACCGCACGGAAAAGAAGAAAACGATCATCCAGCGGCTTGCACAGTTCTTTGAAAAATACTTCGGGATTTAGCGGTTTCACGCCGACTTGCATTCCTGCTCCGTTTGGGGCAACAATCGGACATTGAATCCTTTCTTCTTTGTTCTGACAGCAATCTCATGAAGAGAAAATGCACTGCGCAAATCCCGGAAAGCGTTCCGCTTATGACACAGGTAACACGGGATTCGAGCAGTGCAGTTCAAATGTACGGTATTTGCTATATCAGATCATCGATTTGGTTGGAGCGTTGCGGTTTTTCGGGGCGGCAGCTCGATGCCAAAATTGCTGTACCGCTCCAAGGAATGCAACTCTGTTTTGATAAACGCCCACG
The DNA here is from genome assembly GCF_052065415.1 of Pseudoflavonifractor sp. HCP28S3_F10. Classification (NCBI taxonomy): domain Bacteria; kingdom Bacillati; phylum Bacillota; class Clostridia; order Eubacteriales; family Oscillospiraceae; genus Pseudoflavonifractor; species Pseudoflavonifractor sp. HCP28S3_F10. The sequence continues at coordinate 25,280 of NZ_JBQHUB010000039.1, forward strand.
ACCTGCGATAATCATCGCATACGGAGAACGAAGATTCCTTCATAAACAGCGTAAATCCGTCCGGGTCATCGCCGTACTTCAAGTCAAACTCCTCGGCACACCGAATTTTTTCCCAGTCCGAAAGGTTCGTCCTTCCATGAAGAATATGCTCTAAATTCAAAGAGAAGTAGTACATGCTATATGGAATACCCGCGACTTTGGGGCAGGCAGAAAGTCGGTCGATATTGTTCCGTTTGCGCTGGTTGCGGTCAAGAATCCCGGCACGATTTGACGTTTGAATTTGGGTTTCTGTATAGTACGGTGGAGCGCCAATTTCCACTGTATTATCCTCGACAACAGCATCATCAGGGATGAATGCACCGTCCATATCGGTGAGATGAACGATTCGGCAAATATCGCTCTTTCTGTAGATACTGCCCATAAACTCCTTGACCTGCTCCCAAACGGCAGCCACGATCTTGTCCGAAGAAGTGAAATCGCGGGTCAGAATATCTCCATGAATGACCTGAAATTTTACTGTCGCGGAAGAAAAGATACGGTTCAAAATGTAAATTTCGTAGCCACAAGTCCATCTGCACGGGGAAAGAAGTCCACCTTCACGGGAAATGAGGCCCACTCTCGCGGGCATGAGGTCCACCGAGAGCAGAGGGGCTTT
>NZ_JBQHUB010000040.1:0-24196 GCF_052065415.1 Pseudoflavonifractor sp. HCP28S3_F10
GTAACAATGGCTGAATTCCATAAAAACGGCTCCTTTGAGCCGTTTTTATGGAATTGCGCGGCCGCCGCCGCGCGAATAAACCGCAAAGCGGTTTATTCAGTAGACATTATTATAGCACGCTCTTTCGCCTGTGAACAGTCCCTTTCCCCAGGGCCGCCGCGGCCAGAAGCAGGAAAAACAGGAAGGTCATCCAGGCACACACTGTGGATATGGTGAGGGCGGTGTGAAAATCCAGGCACGCCAGGTCATCCACCTGCTGCACCAGCAGGGAGGACACTGCCTCCTTCAGCGGGAACACCCGGGCCAGAGCGGCGGTGAAAGCCGCGGCGAAGGCTCCGTGGAGGAACTTTCCCGCCAGGTAGGTCCTTGCAGAGAGGCCGCTCCCGCCCAGGAAGGAGAGGACCTGACAGTGGACCGAGATCCCTGCCCACCCCAGCATGAAGGCCGCCATGGACAGCCGGCCTGTCAGGGTCCCCTCCCCGGCCAGGGTCCACACGCCGGAGGAGAGCTCCAGCACGCCGGTGAGCAGCCGCTGGGCCCAGATCACGTCAAATCCCAGCGGCGCGAGCAAGTGTCCCAGCAGGGCGGCCAGGGCGGGCAGCGCGCCCGAGAGAAAGCACATCCGGATGACCACCGTGAAAAAGACCACGAAAGCGCAGATATTCAGCGTGGAGAGGAAGGAGTTTTTCACCGAGTCGGTAAAGGCGGCGGTGAACCGTCTGGCCTGGAACTGGGGGGAGACCTTCTGCTCCCTCCCCTTCCGGTCCCCGGCCCTGTAGAAGCGGAACAGGACCCCCACGCACACCGACGCGGCGGCATGGGCCAGATAGAGCAGCACCCCCGCCCGGCTGCTGGAAAAAATGCCGGCCCCCACCACGCCCAGGATAAAGGCCGGGCCTGAATTATTGCAGAACGCCAGGAGCCGCTCGGCCTCGGTCCGGGTGCACATCCCCTTCTCATAGAGGCTGATGGCCGTCCGGGCGCCCACCGGATACCCTCCGATGAAGCCCAGCGCCAGAGCTGACGCGCAGGCCCCGCTGACATGGAAGAGAGGCCGCATGACTCCCTCCAGCATTCGCCCCAGATACCCGGCCAGGCCCAGCTCCACCACCAGGGAGGAGAGGACGAAAAAAGGAAAGAGGGACGGCACGATCACATTGTAGCAGAGGGTCAATCCGCTCTTCGCGGCCTCCATGGCCTCTTGAGGCCACAGCAGCAGCGACAGCAGGGCGCACAGCAGCGCCAGGCCCATCAGCAGATCCCGGGCCCACGGTCTGGCAAGCAGACGAGACAAATCCCTCACCTCCCACAGGGCATCCTATGCATTTTTCCGGCCGGGCAGACCGGTTTTCCGCTCAAAAAGCGCCCTGCCAAATTTAATGAAACTTTAAGCCCCGGCGAAGAAAGTTTTAAACCCGGTCTGGTAATCTGGACACAACAAGCAAAAGGAGGCATTTCCATGAAAAAGCTGTATCGTACCGAAGGTCCCGACGCCGTTCTTTTCGGCGTATGCGGCGGCATCGCGGAGTATTTCGATCTGGATCCCACGCTGGTGCGGGTGGCCCTGGTGCTGCTGGTATGGCTGGGCGGATTGTCCCTGTGGGTCTATCTCATCGCCGCCCTGCTCCTGCCCAAAAAGAGTCAGATCTGTTCCGGGCTGTAAGGGTTCCCTTTCCCTCTCCTCCGCATAGGATGGGGAGAGGTGAAGCCCATGGAAAATCCCGTCCTGGCCCGGCTCTCCCGGCTGGGAGCCGGCCCCGAACCCATCTGGCTTTGGACCCTGCTCACGGTGCTGGACTGCGACCGCTACCCTCTCTCCGCCTGGAATGAGGCCCTGTCGGCCGCCCTGGGGCGTCGGATCTTCTGCCCCACCTTCCGCGCCCTGGAGCGCCGCCTGCTGGAGGCCGTCCGCACGGGCAATTGACAGTACGTTCCAGATGGAGTACAATGATTGTACAAACCATACAAGGAGGTCCGCTATGAAGCTCACCTTTTTTGGCGCGGCCAGAGCCGTGACCGGAAGCTGTCACTGTGTGGAATGCAATGGGAAAAAGATCCTGATCGACTGCGGCCTCCAGCAGGGTCGGGATGAGAGGGACAACCGGGAGCTGGACTTCAACCCCGGCTACATCGACGCCGTGGTGGTCACCCACGCCCACATCGACCACTCGGGGCGCATCCCGCTGCTGGTCAAACAGGGCTTTACCGGCAATATCTACTGCACCCGCCTGACGGGGCAGCTGCTGTCCATCATGCTGCGGGACTCGGCCCACATCCAGGAGAGCGACGCCCAGTGGCTCAACCAGAAGGGCAAGCGCGCCGGCCGGGAGCCGGTGGAGCCGCTGTACACCGTGGCCGACGCCGAGGCCGCCCTCTCCCATGTGGTGACCTGCGAATACGGCGACGAGCTTGAGATCGAACCCGGCGTCCGCGTCCGCTTTACCGACGCGGGCCATCTGCTGGGCTCGGCCAGTGTGGAAATGTGGCTTACCGAGGGCGGCGAAACACGCAAGATCGTCTTTTCCGGCGACATCGGCAACCGGGACCAGCCCATCATCCGGGACCCCAGCTACATCACCGAGGCCGACTACATCCTCACCGAGAGCACCTACGGCGACCGGAACCACGATATGGAGGAGGATCCTGAGTACACCGAAAAGCTGGCCGCCATCATTGATGACACCCTGGGCAGGGGCGGCAATGTGATCATCCCCTCCTTCGCGGTGGGCCGCACCCAGGAACTGCTGTATTTCATCCGTGAGATGAAGGAGCAGGGCATGGTGAAGTCGGTCCCCAGCTTCCCGGTGTATGTGGACTCTCCCCTGGCAGGCGAGGCCACCAAAATTTTCTCCGGCGATCTCCACGGCTATCTGGACGAGGAGGCCATTGAGGCTCTGAAGGGCGGCGCCCTTTTCCAGTTCCCCGGCCTCAACATCACCGAGACCAGCGAAGAGTCCAAGGCCCTGAACATGGACAAGGTGCCCAAGGTCATCATCTCGGCCTCCGGCATGTGCGACGCGGGCCGCATCCGCCACCACCTCAAGCACAACCTGTGGCGGGAGGAGTCCTCCGTGGTCTTTGTGGGTTACCAGGGCGAGGGCACGCTGGGCCGCCGCCTGCTGGACGGCGTCAAATCGGTCAAGCTCTTCGGTGAGGAGATCGCCGTCCGGGCCAGGATCGTCAACTTCCACGGCCTCTCCTCCCATGCCGACCGGGATGGCCTGCTGCGCTGGATCGGCCACTTTGACCCCAAGCCCCGGGAGGTCTTTGTGGTCCACGGAGACGCCCAGGTCACGGATATCTATGCCCAGACCCTGCGGGAGCGGGGCTTCTCCGCCCACGCTGCCAATTATGAAGAGGTCTATGACCTGCTCTCCGGCCGTATCATGGCCCCCGGCATCGTGCCGGAGCCCAAGCCTGTCCGGACGGCCGACTCCGCCTCGCCGGCCTACAAACGTCTGGAGGAGACCGGCCGTCGGCTCATGGAGGTCATTGCCCGCAACCGGGGCGGCGCCAACAAGGATCTGGCCAAATTTGCCGATCAGCTCCGCTCCCTCATCGACAAATGGGACCGCTGACCCATCTTCCCCTTTCGGCTGCTTTGAATACACAAAAAGCGCGTACCGCTTAGCGGTACGCGCTTTGTTTCACTCATTTTCTTCCTTTTCTTTCGGCTTCCTCTGCCGGAAGGGCGGGGGCAGATAGGCGTCCGGCCCGCCGGGGCCGGCCACCCCCCGCATCCGTTCCCGTACCTTGAAGATGCAGTCGTCCGCCGAGGCCCGTCCCAGCACCACGTCCTCGGCAAAGGCATGACAGTTGGGCGCGCCGCAGGACCCGCAGTGGAGCCCCGGCAGATGGGCCTCCAGCGCCTCGATCCGCAGGTGCTTGGCCATGGCCTGGGCCCGGTCCTCATCCAGCTGGAAGGCAGGCGTGTAGCGGAGCATGCGGTCGAACTTCAGGTCCTCCTCGTCGGCCCCGGACAGCGGCGTCTGGCACCGGTCCGCAGGCTGCTCCTTCATCATCCGCCGGATGCGCATCCGGGCGGCGTAGGGGTTTTCCACACACAGGCAGCCCCCCACGCACCCCTGGGTGCAGGCGGAGAGCTCGATAAAGTTTACCTCCGGCTGACGTCCGTCCTCGATCTCCTCCAGCATCTCGATGGAGTTCTCAATGCCGTCCACCGCCAGATATTTGGTGGTCTGGCGGGCATGGCACTCGCCGCTGGCAATGGCCAGTCCGATGCCGGTGGCGCCGGCGGAGAGCATGGGCTTGGGGTCCCGGATCTGCTCCATGGGGCGGAGCAGGCGGCTGTACAGATCCCGGATGGCAAAAGCGCCGTCCAGCACCGGTTTTTCCAGTCCCTCCGGATTGTGGGCCGCCGTGACTTTGGCGGGGCAGGAGACGATGGCGAACACACCGATCTCCTCCGGCGGCAGGCCGGTCTCCCGCTCGGCCTCCCGCCGGGCCAGGATGGCGGCCAGCTCCATGGGCAGGATCAGCGGATCCACGTGGTCGATGAGCTGGGGAAAGCGGATCTGAATGAGCCGCAGGATGGTGGGGCAATTGGAGGAGATCAGCGGCATGGCCCGGGGCTGTTCCTCCTTCCGGCTGCCGGTGTACTGCGCCAGCAGCTCGGCCGCCCGGGCCGACTCAAATACCCGGTCAAAGCCCACCTTCAGCAGTCCGTTGAGCACCAGATTGATGTCCCAAAGGTGCTGAAACTGGCCGTAGAGCGCCGGCTCGGGCACTGCCACCCGGCAGCGGTAGCGGCCCAGCTGTTCCAGGTCGTCGCTTACCGACTTGATGGCCCGGTGGGGGCAGACCTGGATGCACCGGCCGCAGTCGATACACCGGTCAGCCAGAATGGCCGCCTTTCCCCGGCGGACCCGGATGGCCTCGGTAGGGCAGTTTTTAATGCAGGTCGTGCAGCCCCGGCAGCGATTGACATCCAGGACAACAGCGTGCTTCATGCGATCAACTCCAAGATATGATGATCTCTCATCCGATCTTCAGCTTCATGGTGACGGTGGTGCCCTTACCCACCTCGGTCTCGATGCTCATCTCATCGGAATAGCGCTTCATATTGGGCAGGCCCATTCCCGCGCCGAAGCCCAGGCTGCGCACCTCCGGCCCCGCGGTAGAGTATCCCTCCTCCATGGCTTTTGCCACGTCGGGGATGCCGGGGCCCTGGTCGATCATCCGCAGCACGATGCTGTCCATGCTGATCTCCACCTCGGCCCGGCCGCCGTTGGCGTGGATGACCATGTTGATCTCGCCCTCATACATACAGATGGATGCCTTGCGGATCACGTCCGAGGGCAGGCCCAGCTTCTTGAGCGTCATCTTCATCTTGCTGGAGGCCTCGCCCGCCTCAATGTAATCCCCGCCTTCCACGGGATATTCCAGTTTTACAGGTTCCATTTCAATTCCCCCTTAATCCATTGCTGTATAACAGCCCGCAGGCATTGTACATACGCTCCACCGAGGACATCATCACGATGTTCCGGTCTTTTGCCATGCGGATCATATTCGCGTCGGGCATTTTGCCCCGGACGAACACGATGCATTTGATATCGGTCATTTCCGCGGTGCGCACCACCTGCGGATTGACCAGTCCGGTCAGCAGCAGGTTCTGGTCGTGAACATAGGCCAGCACATCACTCAGAAAATCGCTGCCGCAGACCGAGGACACCTCCTCATTCATGCGCTCCTCTCCGCACAGCACCGTGGCGTGGAGGATCTCTTTGATCTGACTCAATTGCATGATATGCCCCCTATCCGTTCCTGCGGGGAACGCGCAGCGTAATGCCGGCCGGAGCATCTGCGCTCCGGCTCCGTTCCGTATACAGCAAAGTAAACTTCACGTTATAAAATACATCCGTATTTTATCATACAAAACGCCGGAGTGTAAAGGTCTTATTCCGGTTCCGAAAACAGAAAATCCAGGTTTCCCGCTGCTCCGGTGGGAGCGCTGCCGGAGCAGAAGAGGGCGCCCGCCGGTCCCTCCGGCGGACGCCCTTCCCTTATTTTTCTTCTTCCACCAGCATCAGGCATCCGTCCTCGTCATACCGCAGCCGCTGGATCTCGGCCTTGGTGTTGCGGACGATCTCGTCCATCCGAATGCCCTCGGTAATGTTGGCCACAAAGGTATAGGCCACGCCGTGGCGTTTGGCCCGGCCGGTACGGCCGATGCGGTGGGTATAGTTCTCCATCTCGTCGGGCACATCGAAGTTGAACACCGCGTCCACATCGTCGATGTCCAGGCCCCGGGCAGCCACGTCGGTGGCCACCAGGACCCGCAGCTCGCCCCGCTTGAACTTGTCCAGGGTCTTTTCCCGCACCCGCTGCTGGATATCGCCGTGGATGGCCTCGCAGGAGATGCCCCGCATCTTCAGCAGCCCGGCGAGCCGGTCGGTCATGTTCTTGGTGTTGCAGAAGGCGATGGCCCGCTCGTACTCCCCGTGGGTAATGAGGGCGGCGATGGTGTCCACCTTCCGGTCCCGGCCGTCCAGATCGATGCGGTACTGCACGATATCGGGCTTGGACTCCTCCACCGGGCGCACGGTGATCTCCACCGGGTCCCGCTGGTACACCCAGGAGATATCCATGACCTCCCGGGAGATGGTGGCCGAGAACATGCCCAGATTCTTCCGGTGCCTGATCTGGTCCAGGATCCGGGTCACGTCCCGGACGAAGCCCATGTCCAGCATCCGGTCTGCCTCGTCCAGCACCACGGTCTCCACCTTGTCCAGCCGCACGGTCCGCCGCTTCATGTGGTCCATCAGGCGGCCAGGGGTGGCCACCACGATCTGGGGGTGCTTTTTCAGGGTGTTGATCTGCTTGTCAATGGGGGCGCCGCCGTAGAGGCACACCGTGCGCACTCCCTCCTTGAACTCACACAGGTCCCGCAGCTCCTCCTGGATCTGGATGGCCAGCTCCCGGGTAGGGGCCAGGATCAGGGCCTGCACCTCGTCCCGGGCGGGGTCCACGTGCTCCACCATGGGGATGCCGAAGGCGAAGGTCTTGCCGGTGCCGGTGGGAGCCTTGGCGATGACGTCCTTCCACTCCATAAAGTAGGGAATGGCGCCGGACTGCACCGGAGTGCAGCGCACATAGCCCTTTTTCTCAATGGCCCGCATGACCTCGGGCGAGAGCCCCAGGTCGGCATAGTCGGAGATCCGGTCGATCTGTTCGCCGTTGATTTCCATCATATCGTCGTTTCGTTCCTTTCTCTGTGCCCGATTCAAGGTCCCCATCCATCCGAACACACGTCCCGGAACGCCGCTTTTCCCCGGCGCGACCTCAAATCAAGGGGAGTTTTCCCCCGGCAGTTCTCGCTTTACTCGATGGCGGCCAGCACTTCCCTGGCCCGCTCCGCATCCGCCGGACGGACGCAGATGTAGTAGGTGTTCCGGTCGATCTTTCCCTTGGGTCCGAAGTCCCGGATGTCCAGCTTGGCCCCGCAGCCGCCCACGGGGATGGTGTTGTTCACAGACCCCGCCTCCACGATGCGGACGCCCGCCTCCTTCAGGGCGGCTTTGCACCGCTGATAGCGTTCCTTCTGTCCGATTTCCTTAAACACAAACTCACTTTTTTCAAAAAACACGGCGCACCTCCCATAAAGTTTTGGTCTATTCTATCACAGCCCGCCCTGCTGCGCAACTGTCGCTCTCTTTTTTGGCAAGGTCTCCCTCCGTTTACGGACCGCGCCGGCGGCGTCCGTGGGGACGCCGCCGGCGCATATGCTCAAATTCAGTTTTTCAGGCTCTCGGCCCAGGCGCTGTACTTGGCCACCTTGTCATCGCACTCGCTCTTGCTGCCGCCGTTGGCCAGGATATAGACCTTGACCTTGGGCTCGGTGCCGGAGGGACGGACGATGACGCTGGTGCCGTCGCTCATCTCATAGCGCAGCACGTTGGAGCCGGAGAGCTCCATGGCGCTCCGGGCGCCGCTGGCCACGTCCACCACGGAGCCGTCCTTGTAGTCCTTCTGCTGCCGGACGGCCACGCCGGCGATCTCCACCGGGGGATGCGCCCGCAGGCCGGCCATCAGGTCGGCCATCTTCTTCAGGCCGTCCAGGCCGGGCATGACCAGGTTCAGGGTCTTCTCGCCGTAGTAACCGTACTTCTCATAGAGCTTCTGCAGGGCGTCGTACAAAGTCATGCCCTGTCCGGCATACCAGGCCGCCATCTCGGTCAGGGCCAGGGCGGCGGTGACGGCGTCCTTGTCCCGGACATAGTCGCCCAGCATGTAGCCGTAGCTCTCCTCATAGGCAAAGATGACCTTGCCCTCGCCGGCGTTCTCCAGCTTGTCCTTCTTTTCGGCCAGGAATTTGAAGCCGGTGAAGGTGTCGTAGCACTTCAGGCCGTTGACCTCGGCCACCTTGCGGGCCATCTCGGTGGTGACAATGGTCTTGAGGGCCACCGGGTTCTCCGGCAGCTTGCCGGTGCGCTGCTTGGCGCCGATCAGGTAGTCCAGCAGCAGCACGCCGGTCTGGTTGCCCGAGATGACGACATATTCGCCCTGGTCGTTGCGGACCATGATGCCCACCCGGTCGGCGTCGGGGTCGGAGCCCAGGATAAAGTCGGCGCCCTCCTTCTTGGCCAGGTCCACCGCCAGGTAGAAGCCCTCCGGGTTCTCCGGGTTGGGGGAGACCACGGTGGGGAAATTGCCGTCGATGACCATCTGCTCGGGGACGCAGATCACATGCTTCATGCCCAGGCGCTTCAGGGCCTCGGGGATGAGCTGGTAGCCGGTGCCGTGGAAGGGGGTGTATACCATCTTGAAGGTGTCGGCCACCTTTTCCACCGCCGCCTTGTCGTTGACCTGGCCCATCACATTCTCCAGGAACTTTTCGTCGGTCTCCCTGCCCATCAGGGTGATGAGGCCCCTGGACACGGCCTCGTCATAATCCATGCGCTTGATGGAGTCGAACAGGTCCAGCTCCTCCATCTTTTGGGCGATGGCGGAGGCGTGGTGAGGGGGCAGCTGGGCGCCGTCCTGCCAGTAGACCTTGTAGCCATTGTACTCCTTGGGGTTGTGGCTGGCGGTGACGTTGACGCCGGCGATGCAGCCGTACTCCCGCACGGCAAAGGAGACCTCGGGGGTGGGGCGCAGGGCGTCAAACAGGCGCACCTTAATGCCGTTGCCCGCCATGACGCAGGCGGTCTCCCGGGCGAATTCGTCGGAGTGGTTGCGGCAGTCGTAGCAGATGGCCACGCCCCGCTCCACCGCCTCGGGTCCCTCGGCCAGGATGACCTGGGCAAAGGCCTGGGTGGCGTGGCGGATCACATGGATGTTCATCTGGTGCAGACCCACGCACATGGTGCCCCGGAGGCCGGCGGTGCCGAACTCCAGCGGGGCGAAAAAGCGGGACTCGATCTCCTTCTCGTCGCCCCGGATGCTCTCCAGCTCGGCCTTCTCCCCGGCGGACAGGGCGGGGCTGCTGAGCCACTTCTCATACGTATCTCGATAGGACATTGGCAGGACCTCCAATCAATCATCCAACACATTGTGTTGCCGGCCCTCCCGGGCCTATGCCGTCATTATACCATAAAACGCCGGAAATTCCATGGTCTTTTCCGGCGTTTTTCTGAGCTTTGGGAAAATTTTTCCCAGTCTCATCCTATTTATGGTAGCTGGAACCCTCGATGATCTTAAATCCCCGGTAGATCTGCTCCAGCAGCATCACCCGGGCCAGGTGGTGGGGGAAGGTCATGGGGGACATGGACAGCTTCACCCAGGCCTCCGCCTTGATGGAGGGATGCAGGCCGTAGGACCCGCCGATGAGGAACACCAGGTGCTTGGCGCTGTTCCGGCTCCAGTCGTCCATAAGCCGGGCCAGCTCCTCGCTGGAGCGGAGCTTCCCCTCCACGCACAGGGCCACCAGGCTGGCGCTGGGGGGCAGCTTGGCCCGGATGGCGGCAGCCTCCCGCTCCAGGGCGGCGTCGATCTGGGCCCGGGAGGGGGCCTGGGGCAGCCGCTCCTCTGGCAGCTCCGTGATGTGGAGCTTGCAGTAGGCCGAGAGCCGCTTGACATACTCCCCGCAGGCTTCTATGTAGAATTTTTCCTTCAATTTGCCGACGCAGATGAGATGGACGCTGAGCATACGGCACCCTCCCTATTATACGGTATAGCGCTTTCCGTGCCCGATCCTGGGGGCCACGTCCAGCGCCACGTCCCGGCCGACGGCGGCTCCCCGCCGTTCCAGGGCGGCTCGCACCGTGTCATAGGCCCGGGCGGGGGTATTGTTCTCCTGAGAGAGATGGGCCAGCACCAGAGTGTGGGCCCCGTTTTCAGCGGCGGCGCAGGCCAGCGCGGCCCCCGCCTCGTTGGACAGGTGTCCCCGGTCTCCCAGGATGCGCTGCTTGAGCATATACGGATACGGACCCGACCGGACCCACTCCTCGTCGTGATTGGCCTCGGCCACCAGCAGATGGCATCCCCGGATACCCGCCTCCACCGCCGGCGTCACGTGCCCCAGATCGGTAACCACGGCGGCTTTCCGTCCGCCGGCGGACACGGCGTAGCCGTTGCTCTGGGCCGTGTCGTGGCTGGTGGGAAAGGTCTCCACCTCCAACCCGCCCACGCGGAACCCCTCCCCCGGCTCAAAGGTGCGGAGCCGCTCCTCCAAAAAGGCGATGCGGTAGCACAGCTGCCATCCGGTGCCCCGGCTGGCGTACACCGGCACCGGCAAATGCTTGGTCAGGGTGGTCAGGCCGCAGATATGGTCGCTGTGCTCATGGGTCACCAGCACTCCGGCCAGTTCGGCAGGGTCCACCCCCAGCTCCTTCAGGGCGGTGGTGATCCGCCGGGCCGAGATGCCCGCGTCGATCAGGATATGTGTGGTCCCGTCGGACACCAGGGTGCAGTTGCCGCTGGAGCCGCTGGCCAGAGTCGTCAATGTCAGCAAGAAGATCTCCCCTATGTCATGTTGGACGCAAAAAGGGACGGCGGAAAACCGCCGCCCCTGATCCCGTTCCTTCCGGCTCAGCCCGCGCTGGCCTCGTTCTGCTCATCGTCGGGCGTGACCACCACGCGGATGTCGGCTCCCACACCGGAGAGCTTGCGGACAATATCCTCATAGCCCCGCTCGATGTGGTAGATGTTGCTCACCTCGGAGGTACCCTCCGCCGCCAGCGCGGCGATGACCATGGCCGCCCCGGCCCGCAGGTCGCAGGCGTGGAGCCGGGCGCCGCTGAGCTTTTCCACGCCCTCGATGACAGCCACCTTGCCGTCCACCTGGATCTGGGCGCCCATGCGGCGGAACTCGTCCACATAGCGGTAGCGGTTATCCCACACGCCCTCGGTCAGCACGCTGGTCCCCTCGGCCAGGCACAGCGCCGCGGCGATCTGGGGCTGCATATCGGTGGGGAAGCCGGGATAGGGCAGGGTCTTGACGTTGGTGCGGGTCAGCTTTCCGGTGCGGCGGACCAGGATGGCGTCGTCCCGGTCCTCCACCTCCACCCCCATCTCCTCCAGCTTGGCGGTGATGCACTCCAGGTGCTTGGGGATGACATTCTTAATGAGGACCTCTCCGCCGGCGGCAGCCACCGCCGCCATATAGGTGCCGGCCTCGATCTGGTCGGGGATGATGGAGTATGTGCCGCCGTTCAGGCGCTCCACGCCCCGGATCTTGATCACATCGGTACCGGCACCCATGATCTCAGCGCCCATGGAGTTGAGGAAATTGGCCAGGTCCACGATGTGGGGCTCCTTGGCCGCGTTTTCAATGATGGTCAGGCCCTCGGCCAGCACGGCGGAGAGCATAATGTTCATGGTGGCGCCCACCGAGACGATATCCATATAGACCGTGGTGCCCACCAGCCGGCCCTGCCTGGCCCGGGCGTGGATATAGCCGCCCTGCACGTCCACATCGGCGCCCATGGCCACAAAGCCCTTGATGTGCTGGTCAATGGGCCGGCCGCCCAGATCGCAGCCGCCCGGAGGGGGGACCTCCGCGCTGCCGAAGCGGCCCAGCAGCGCGCCGATGAGGTAGTAGGAGGCCCGGATCTTGCGGGCCAGCTCCTCAGGCACCCTGGCGTTGTGGATGTGGCTGCAGTCGATGTCCACAGTGGTCCGGTTCACCGTCCGCACGTCGGCGCCCAGGTCCTGAAGAATGTTCAAAATAAGGGTCACGTCGCTGATCTGGGGGATGTTCTCGATCCGGCAGGTCCCGCTCACCAGCAGGGTCGCGGGGATAATGGCAACGGCGGCATTCTTCGCGCCGCTGATGGTAATTTCTCCAAAGAGCGGTTTCCCGCCCTGAATCACATACTTTGTCAAGACCGCACCTTCTATTCTCCGGCCGGGACACACTCCCGGCAATAACAAAGCCGGACAAAACTGCGCCGGCCTGTCTGTCGTTATTCCTGTTATGTGAGAGCGGCACAGAGCCGCGTATTTACATACAGCGTTATTATAGCATCCCCCGGTTATAAAATCAAAGCAATTTTCTTCAAATCGGATCACAAGATCGGGACGATCTTGCATCCTATTAACAAAAACATTCCCCACACCGGCTCTTTTTATTCCTTCCGCTTCTGCGGGTGTCCGCAGCGCCTTCTTTTACCCTTCCATTTTTACTATGAATTAGCAGCCCCGCCTGGCACATAGAAACCGTGGCCGGGGCAAAAATATGTGCGGATTCTCAATCCAACAAAAAAATTCGCAAGGAGATGTTACTATGTCTAGCTCCAACAGTTCCAACCAGCCTGTGGTCCCCAATGCCCGCGAGGCCCTCAACAAGTTTAAGATGGAGGCCGCTCAGGAAGTCGGCGTGAACCTGAAGCAGGGCTACAACGGCGACCTGACCAGCCGCGAGGCCGGCTCTGTCGGCGGCCAGATGGTCAAGAAGATGAGTACCATACGAACTGCGAACTATACCCGTAAAGACAGGACTGCTGTGGGGCATGAAGTTGAGGTAAGGTACATAGCGGGAATCACTGTTTGAGCTGCGGATGTCAGAATTAACGCTGCACAGCCCACCGGTCAGATGATCGGTGGGCTGTGCTATTTTGATGTTATCTTTTCGTATAATGACCATCCAACCTCGATAGAATTACATCACTGTAAAACACTTTTCTGCCACTTTTCGGATTAGCTGGATCCAAATATCTGACATAAGCACATCTGGGATCTCCTTCATAGGCTTTGCGGTTTTTATGGTAATCCCCATTCATCACGAAGTCGCTATATCTTTTTTTGCATTTTTCGGTTAATGCCGCATAGTCGAATGGATATCGGCTACGAATTTCTTCTTCAGTCAAATTCACTTTTATTGCATCCTTGTCCTGGGACAAGGCCACTTTGATATCATCCTTAGATGTGGATTTTGTGAACTTTACGGTTGTGTTCAGAGCGATGCTATATTCCCCACTGGGATTCGTACTCTTATCTTCTAGTTCGTTTACAAAATTAAAGAAATTCTTCTCTTCTGCATTCAGTAATACGATATCAGCCTCTTTTGGAACCTGAACAAACGACAGCGGCATCAAATAGAAGTTATATGCAGACAGATCTCTTCCGAACCATTTCTTATACAAAATCACATAATTCTTTAGTGAAGCTGTTCCAATTTCCTGGATACGAACATTGAATTTTGCCGAGTAGTTGTAAAAATGGATCGCAGAGTCCCTCAACTCGATCAGTGCGGTAATGTTGTCCCATACGGTTCGATCCAATTTCCCTGTTACAATCAATTTTTCGGCGATGTAATCGATTGAGTGAGTAAATGGATTTCCACTTCTTGTTAGTTTAATTCGGCGTCGTTTTGATTTGCTTCCATCCTTATTTCTGATTGGCTCTGTAACATATAGTGAGCGCATCTTGTTGTGATTGTCTTTGAGGAGCTTTGCCTTAAAAAGCAGCTCCCAGCTATTGATTGCTAAGATTGAAAAGGTTTCCCCGCGATACAAAAAATCTGGTTTGTTATAGATTTCGATAGCAGAAATCATTGCAGCAATGCTCTTATCGAGCAATTCGTTGGATCTCGACTTCATAAAGCACCCCCGTGTCTGGCAGAGTAGGTGAGGCTCGGTTACGCTACTTGAACTGCATCATGCAGTGTCCGAACTACTGCAATCATAGCAGGCAAATTGATTCCAAAAATCTCATTCAAATCGTAATTGTTGAACGGTTCCGTGTTGACCATATCAGCAAGCTCGACATCGCCGTTTTCTCTGACATAGTTGATGATTGTACGCACAAACTCCTGCTGCTGAGAGTTCAGCAGGTTTCCGCTGAGATATTCACCGAATTTTACATTGACAGCTTCCTGACTTAGGCCAATCAGGCTGCGGACAAATGCCGCCAAATTGCCGATATCGGTTGCCTCATCGTATTCTGCTTTTGTTCCAAGCTCATGCCACAAAATATGTTCAAGTTCCGCCAGGTCAGCATTGGTGATCGGCTCCAAATTATGAATCTTCTTGATTAAAGCACTATCCAGATGCTCTGCCAGATAGTCAATGACCTTCTCACGGTATGTCCGAATGTCAATCATGGTATCTTCTGGCTGATATTCGGCTTCATCCACTTCATCGGTGATATCAATATCAAACATCTTATGGGGGCCACCAAGGAACTGCATCAAATCCCGCAAAGAAGAACGATACTTCTCTAAATCCCGAACAGTGGCAGTAGTCCAGAAATCCTCACTCATCACAGCTTTCAGCTCCGAAGCTTTTTTAAGGACTTGGGGAACGGATGCCTTTTCGGTCAGCAGATACTGTGCAATCAGGCGGATATTTTTTACATGATCAGAAACGCTTTTGATGCCAGTGCCAGCCAGTAGCGCCTTTTCGATGTGATACATCCGCACATCAAATGCTACACTCAGATGGTCACCGTTCAAACCGCTGTCGAGCAAAGGAGAGATATGAACTTTGGCCTCTTTGACCATGACGGGAGAAAGTGATACCCAAGTATCAAGATTGTAATACTTGTCCACATACTGCATAGCCTCACGTACCTGAATGCGATTGCTGTGCGATTTGATCTTTACGACCATGCCATGCAGTTCTGCTTTGATTTGGTCATAATAGGCATGGAACCATGCATCTTCCTGATACTCCAGCTTTTGAAGCTCAAACAGCATATCAAGCCGGATCTGGAACAGACGCTGAGACAGGGTAAGCATCTCCTTGCCGTCTTTCCCGTCTGGGTGCTCTCCGAAGTACTCAAAGTTGCCGCAGTAGTCAAAAATCTGGAATCCGCTCTTGTGCTTTCCGGGGCCATAGATGTTATCGCACAGTCTGGTACCTCGTCCGATCATCTGAACAAACTTGATTTTAGAACGCACTTTCTTGAAAAACACCAGATTCAGCACAGCGGGAATATCTACGCCTGTATCCAGCATATCGACAGAAACCGCAATGCGGAACTCATCATCTTCTTCAAACTTCAAAACCAGATCGTCGCCATAGTTCACAGAATAGTCCACCAGCTGGCAGGTGTTGGCAGAATACTCCGGATACAGTTCATGAAAACAATCTACAATCATTTGAGCGTGCTTATGGTTGTAGGCGAAAATGATGGTCTTTCCAAGGGTTTCGCCTCCGTCGATACGATAACCCCACTGCATCAGCTCCTCCAGAACTCTGCGGCAGGTATCCCTGTTGAACAGATATTTGAAGATTTCGTTTCCGGGAATGTTGAAATCCGGGGTGGGAGGATCTTCCTCCAGATACTCATCCAGTTGTTCCTTTTCCTCTTCGGTCAGCTCATCATAATCAATACCCTTGGACAGCATCTTGGAAGTGCGGTTGATCACATGATAGCCGACCAGATACTTCTCCTTTACGGCATCCTCCAAGGTATAATCGAAATTGGGAATTCCGGCTTCACAGCCAAAAATACGGTATGTATTGGCATCCACATCGTTTTTCGGCGTTGCGGTCAGGCCAACAAGGAAGCTGTCAAAGTATTTGAAAATGGTTCCGTAACGGTTGAAAATGCTGCGGTGTGCCTCATCTATGATGATCAGATCAAACCTTCCGGCAGAGAAGCGCTTGTCCTCTGCATCTATGTAGTTGATCATGGTCTGGTATGTACAGAACATGAGCCGGGCATTGAAATCCTTTTCACCGCCGGCAGACAGCTCGCAGACACTCATATTCGGCATCAGCTTTGCAAAATTGCGCTTTGCCTGATTGACCAGAGAGGTGCGGTCTGCAAGGAACAGGACATTCTTAACCCAACTATTGCGGGTAAGCACATCGACAAGAGAAATGGCCACACGGGTTTTTCCGGTGCCGGTAGCCATGACAAGCAGGCCACGGCGGTGCTTGGCGTTCAGCCATTCGCAGATATTGGTGATTGCCATTTTCTGATATGGGCGGTTGGTTATTTCGTCGTTGATGGTAAGATCGGTAATATCACCGCGAGTTCGGCGCTGGAGCATCAGTTCCAGATCCTCCATGGTATGGAATGCCATAACCGGACGATCCGGGTAAATGCCGTCAATGATTTTGATGCTGTATCCGTTGGTATAGTACAGAACAGGCTTATAGCCGTAGACCTTCTTCATGCACTCGCCGTACAAATCCACCTGATGGCGTCCCTTTTCGGGGTCAACGGAGGTTTTCTTGACCTCTATGATGGCCAGCGGTTTGCCGTCTTTCCCATAAAGAACATAGTCGCAGTACCCTACACCGTGGGCGTTGGGCATTCCCTGTACTTCAATTTCAATACCGGCTTTGCCAGGCTGGGCGAGATTTTCCACATCCAGAACATCCCAACCGGCTTCCTTCAGGTACAGATCTATGTACAGCCTGCGCGTGGCAGCCTCGCTCATATAGGGCGGCTTTCGATAGGCAGACTCCGTCCCATTCTCCTTGGAGGCAATCAAGCCAATCAAGTAAGCGATATTGTCATACGCGAGCTTGGCTTCCTTTTTGCGAACACTTCTGCCGTGCTTGGCATTCATGCCGAGAATACGGACATAATGGAGGGCATTTACAGTGTCCGCATCGTTGATATAACCGGTCACGACAGGGCTGTCGATCAGTTCCAGCAGAGAGGCTTTGGGCGGCTTTTTTGCGCCGACTTTCCCGTAAATAAAGTCAACTGCATCCTCCAAAAGCGCACGGCAAATGAGCGCACGATCAAGGTGCGTTTCAGCTTCCTGTGCTTTCATCAGTTTAGAATTCATTTGCCCTAATGTCATAACGGTTCCCTCCGTTCAGCGTGATATTGAATAGGAC
Source organism: Pseudoflavonifractor sp. HCP28S3_F10 (assembly GCF_052065415.1). NCBI lineage: Bacteria > Bacillati > Bacillota > Clostridia > Eubacteriales > Oscillospiraceae > Pseudoflavonifractor > Pseudoflavonifractor sp. HCP28S3_F10. The sequence goes on from NZ_JBQHUB010000040.1 coordinate 17,205, forward strand.
ATTCATCCTGTGTATTGACTCGACAACTTTTGATTTGTCGAGCTGTTTAACAAACGGAATTAAAGAATCTTGTAATTCTCTTGGTGGGCAGATTACCTTAATTTTACCAAGTCGTTCCTTTGAAATATTCGACATCGATTTAGCTGAGCCACCCGATATAGCTTGTATGACAGGTCGAAACTCTTTGCAGTTGATGAGCTGCCACAAAAACACGGCATTTACTTTTTCATTGGGAACCAGCCTGAATATCAAATCCGGCATCATCAGTTTTGAAGGCGTATTCTGTACATAAGCTGCCATCCCTACCAGTTCCGGCGTGTTCTTTCTGGTAAAAAGCAAGTCACCAGCATGAACTTCGGCGCTTTCTACAAACAGACTTTCATCAAGCAGTGCTTTGTTTTCAAGAGGTCTATAATCACCGTAAGTAGCCGCGCTAAGTTTAAGAATTGCCGGATTATTGTCTGTTCGGGGCTTATCAGAACATATGAAGCTTTTCCCGTTATCAATCCGCTCCAAACATTCTTCAAGGGGGTATGTGTCCCACTGCATAGGGTTTCTGACTGGATCACCAAACACCTCGACAAATCGAGCTTTGACGAGGTCGTCCAGCTTTTGGAGTTCCTTCTGCCGCAAAGTAATAACGGATTCAGCATGCTGAAGTACAGATACTATTGCGTTTCGTTCTGACTCGGATTTCATGTCAACTACAAGATTACCGATATCAGATAAACTAATAGATGGATAAGCTGCGTCTTTTACGAGTTGATTTGGTTTATGGTAGTTGAAAAAGTATCTTAAATACTCAGATGCATCTTCGTTTGGCGTTACGCAAGCAAGGTGACTGACCACATACGCACTTTGCGGCAGGACATATACATACCCTTTCATGCAAGACATTCCACTTTTGGCAAATAGAATTGTTCCTTTAGGATAGAGCTTGAGTTTATGCTTTTTTGCGACCTCGTCCGACACTTTCTGTATACTGGTTATCGCTTTTCCTTCAAGTAATTCTTGAAGATTACCTGCCTTAACAAACGGAGTGCCATTTTCACAATAATTATTGTCACCTTGTGGAGCCCCTTGACCTGCGCAAATTACGGCTAAATCTTTCAACAGTTGTCTCATCATTCATCCCCACAAATCCGAATTTGGGGAAATCAGGCGATGTACTTCTGGTGAGAGGTTTTCACATTATTCTGATTGACGATGGCATATTGCATGGTGGTATCAATCTGAGAATGACCGAGGATTTTTTGAACCTGCTCAATGGGCATACCCTTGTCAATAGCTCTTGTGGCCATTGTACGGCGGAATTTGTGCGGATGGATGCGGGAGAGCCCCAGGCTGCGCCCCAGTTCCCTTAGACGGATTTCCACACCGCTGATTTTCAGCCGGGTGTGAGGTGAATCCAGCGTTACGAATAGTGCTGGATTACCGTCAGTGCGGCTATCCAAATAATTTTGAAGATGGATCTTGGTTTTGGCATCAAAATACACCCGGCGCTCTTTATCTCCTTTACCGTAAACGATGCACTCCCGTTGCTGGAGATTTACATCGGAAATATTCAGATTGACCAGTTCGCCTACACGGATTCCCGTGGAGTAAAGCATATCGATCATGGCGACATCTCTGATTTGAGTGCAGTGATCCCGCATCACTTCAATGGTTTCGTCAGAAATCACTTCTTTGACCACAGTTTTGGTCTTGATCTTATGGATGCGCCGCATCGGGCTTTTCAGAATGTAATCTTCTTCCTCAAGCCAGGAGAAGAAGCTGGATATATTTCGTCGGACATTATCAACTGTAACCTTGCTGCAATTGTTGATTTGCTGGTAATCCACCAGGTAACTTCGCACCTCATCGGTGGTTATTTTCCTTATTGGCGTGGAAATATGCGAGAGTAAATGCTCTACTGTCACTCGGTAATACTTGATTGTTCTCTCTGAACAACCCTCAATTTTCTTGGCATCCAGGAACAGTTTCAGATAGTCTGCATTTGCTACCTGCTCTTTCTGCGGCGCATTATCCGATAAATGTTTCAGCAGCACTTCCTGCAGCTTTTTCAGCTGGGAAATATTCAGATATTCAGCCATTTCGTTCATAATGTTGACCAGTTTTTCCTCCATGTTGGCGCACCTATCCTTTCTATGTGTACCAACATCCTGCATCCATTATGTTTTATTAAAATTAGCCAAAATACTTCTGCATCAAACTATCGAACAAAGTCTGTGCCTCATCCAGAGCTTTCTGCACGACAACTTTTGATTTGTCGACTTGGTGAACGAACTCCACAAATGCGCTTTGTTCGTCCATTGGCGGCACAAGCAACCGCAAAGAGTTGATGGAATTGAAGTTAAGTCCTGCCTTTACAGCACTTTGATTTTTAGATTCAAACTGTTCTTTTCCTGCTGGGCTTTCCATGAAAAAAGCAACATACAGCGGATTGAGTATTTCTTTATTCAGTCGAATACAGGTAAGATGCTGATTGATGTATGCCCCATGATCGGCAATTTCCTTAGTCACAACGCCTGTTCTCCCCAAATCTGCCGTAATGCTGATAAGCAAATCACCCTCTTGGACTTTGGTGCGCTTTGCTTCGGCATTATCAGGAGCATTAATAGGCTGCATATTGTCAATAGAAATGCGACAGTCTTTTACATTCTTAATGGTGATAAACCATTCGCTACCATTATCCACACAGTATTGCGCCCAACCACGGGAACCGGATGTCAAAAACTCAATATGCTCTGAGAGCTGGCCAATAGGATAGCTGTTTGGATTCGATTTCGGGTCACCAAACACCTCGACAAATCGAGCTTTGACGAGGTCGTCCAGTTCGTTGAGTTGCTTTTTGCGAAGCTCAATAAGATACTGCAGGTTATCTAAAGTAGCAACACAGTGTCTCTGATCGTCAAGTGAACTGTCTGGTATTGTCATTTCTTTCAGCATATCCAGTTTCAGATTATCTCGGACGCTTCCTGCAGCTTTCGCCCGTATCATTTGCCGGCCAATATTGCTTTTGAGAAAGTAATACAAAAACTGACGGTCAAGTTCATCAGAAACGGAAAACACGTTGTACAACGGACTGACAATCACCTGTGCCTCACACCGTTGCCAATCCACTGATCCAACATTGATTCTGGATGGATTATATGCAAAGTAACCGTAAGGAACAATTTTGTATGTGGTTTTGTCTTTGCTGGCGACCTCTTTCCCAAAATACTCCCGGCAAAACCCTTGACTGTTTGTAACGCTATATACAGGAATATCCTCGTTGTCTTTGTTTCGGACAGAATACTCTGTAACATAATTCCCCAATGGGACACGGTTCCGCGTCATAACTTCATCCCCACAAATCCGAATTTATAGTCCTAACAGTTTTTCAAGTTCATCCATCGTTTGACCAATTTGCAGCTCCAATTCACGCAGATTGGTCATGATTTCAATCGTGGATGGATACTCAACCGTTTCGTACTCGACTTTCTTGTATTTGTTAATGGAAAGATCGTACCCATTATCCACGATTTCCTGCTTCGGGACAAAAAAGCTCTGCTCGGTACGCTCCCGGTCAGCCTCCGCCTCACGATTATGGAACCGGGCAATGATATCCGGGATATCATTCTCTTTGATTTCAGAGCGCTTATCGTCCAAGCTGTATCCGTCGGCCTTCATATCATAGAACCAGACATTTTCTGTGCCGCCGGCATTGGTCTTGGTGAAAACCAAAATCGCCGTGGACACTCCCGCATAGGGCTTGAACACACCGGAAGGCATGGAGATCACAGCCTGCAACTGCTGGTTCTCCACCAGCTCATGCCGGATCGCCTTATGTGCTTTGGAGGAACCAAAGAGCACACCATCGGGAACGATACAGGCGCAGCGTCCGCCCACCTTCAGCATCTTCGTAAACAGCGCCACAAAGAGCAGCTCGGTTTTTCTGGTCTTGCACAGACCCAGCAGGTCTTTGCTGATTTCTTCCTGGAAGACGCTGCCGGTAAAGGGCGGGTTCGCCATGATGAGGGAATACTGATCCCGTTCGGTGTTCTCGCCGGACAGGGAATCCTGATAAGTGATATGCGGATCTTCCACACCGTGGAGCATCATGTTCATGGCGCCGATTCGCAGCATGGACTGGTCGGTATCAAAGCCGGAGAACAGGCCGGATTTGAAGTAGCGCATGTTCTCGGTTTTCATCAGTTCCTTTTTCTGATGCTCGCTGATATAGGCTGCACTGGACAGAAGAAAACCGGCAGAGCCCATGGCGGGGTCAAGGATGGAATCTTTGAGAGTCGGCTGCATCAGTTCCACCATCATATTGATGATATGGCGGGGAGTACGAAACTGGCCGTTCTCACCTGCAGCGGCGATTTTACCCAGCAGATACTCATAAACATCACCCATGATGTCCTTATTGTTCATATCCATGGCATCGATGCCATCCACGACCTTGGCCAGCACCTTTGCTGTGGGAATCAGGAACACAGTGTCCTTCATGTAGCGGCTGAAAGCAGTATCCTTGCCTTCGCCAATGGTCTTGATGAAGGGGAACACATAGGTTTGGATGTTCGTCAGCATCTCGCCGGGTTCAAAGTTATGGAACACATTCCAACGGAGATTTTTGTATTCCGTTTCTACGCGGGGATTCTCGCTGATCATGCACATTCCATCCTGAAACACTTTGTTCTTCAGCGGAACGCCAAGCAGATTGGCATTGGCCTCGGCCTTCAGTTGATTATCGTCCAACAGCTTCATAAACATCAGGTAGGTGATCTGCTCCAGAACGGTAATGGGGCTTGTAATACCTCCTGTCCATATCGTATCCCAAATGGAATCGACTTTGTTTTTCATTTCGCCTGTAATCATATCAAAATCCTCCAAGGTTGTTTTCGTATTTCTCTGCCGAGGCAGAAGCTGACAATCTGAAATTGCACCATATCCAATTTCAGATTGTCAGCACCAAAAGGAAGATTTGCGCCTTCACGATCTGAGCGCAGATGCTTCCTTTTGTTTTTTCTTCGCACCGGTGACAAACTGCCTTTCACAGTTTTGGTACCAACCTGCGAAGAAAATATGGGGTGTCCAGAGGGGAATATCCCCTTGGCTCTGGGTTTCCAATAGGGGCGAGCAGCATCCTGTTGGCACACGATTTTGCTCTGCAAAGTCTAGTGTGTTATACCTTTTGCGACCGCTGACGCTGGAAAGGGGCTGTCACTGTACTGGGCAGGCCGTTTCCTGTGGCAGCAGAAGGACGAATATTTGCAAGCACGGGAGGCTTGCGGATATTCGTTCTTCGGGTGTAGGTGGTGCAGCATTGCGCAGGTCAATGACCGAAGCTATGCTGCATCACCGGGGGAGCAAGAGGTATATAAAGCCCGCCGCAGCGACGCATCCCCATGCCCCTAATACCACCACGGCAGTTCCAACCACACGTTATCTAGGGCAAGCGCTTCCGTTTTCTTCGCTCTGCTTTCGGACAGATGAAAATGCTTTGCCGTTTCTGTCAGCGGATGCTCCATATCATCGTCGAAGCCAAAACGGTAACGCAGATACTGTTCCTCTCTGTCCTCGATCATGTACAGAGCGTGGTGAATATCGTTAATTCGCTCCTGAGCCAGATAAACCTGCTCCGGCGTCTGTCTGGTGGGGTCGGCAATGAAATGATGCTTGCTCCGCACCTCGTCCTTCGCCAGTTCATCCAGCGAAATGATGCTGTTCAGATTCTTCGCTTCGAAGGACACGCTCTGCGAACGGATGTAATCGATCATGGCGTTCCGTATTGCGGGAGCAGCATAGGTCAGAAATAGATTGCCGCTGTCGGGATTGTAGCTCTCGATGCAGCCGAGCAACCCCAACGCTCCTTCCTGTACCAGATCATCAAGGGCAATATGTAGAGAACAATTCAGTTCGGGCTGCGTGCTCCACACCTCATGGGCTGTCTTTTTGATGAAGCGGAGATTATTTTCAATCAGCAGATTCTGCACATCGGCATCGCCCTGCTTCACCAATGCACAGAGCTGCTCATTGGTCATTTGTTCCCTTTTCATTGTCCGCTACCGTGCCGGTCATCGCAAGGAACATCTGCTTGACCAATTCTGTATCGACACCGGGCAGATGAGAAACAGACTGTGCGACCGCCTCACCGATCTGCTCCGGCGTGATTTTACGGTTTGGCTTATGCTGTCCCTTGGTCAGCTCGGCATAAATCTTTTTCGCTGCTTGTGCGGTCAATTCCCGGGATGCCAGAAGACCATTGCCGAATTCTTTCTTTACGGCCTGTATCGCAGCCATGAACGAGCGCTGGATTGCTGTCAGGTCTGCCTGATATACCGGGGTCTGCAATTTCTTTATGTCATCGACAGCGTCAGGCTGACCCCTCAGCATACCGGCGACGGTTGCGTACAACTGATTCTGCGCGGCAAATCCCTTGGCGAGTTCGTCATCCAAATAACCGGAGATCAGATTTGTGGTGTTGGCAAACTCCGGATTTTCAAGCAGCGCATTGACCACCTGCGGATTGACTCTATGGGTATACAGATTTCTCGCTGCCTGCACGGACAGGCCAAGCTCGGAAATGTCATAATTCAGGCGGTCAGGGACATCGGCTTCCCCAAGCAGGAAGTCGGTGGAGACGTTGAACACCCGGGCAATACGGATGATATTTTCGTCGCCCAGCTTGTCCGTCTTGCCGCTGATGAAACGGCTCAGCATACTTTCCGAACAACCGATGCGAGCAGCAAGCTCGGCCTGCGTGACCTTATGGGACTTCATCAAGTCCTGTATGCGGTCACGGATTTTACCGGGAAGATATACGTTTTCATTGCTCATGCACCACACCTCCTTGCTCTATTTACGGTATCAATTAGCCGTTGTTACTTTCGGTACTGTAAATTTCGTAGCCACAAGTCCATCTGCACGGGGAAAGAAGTCCACCTTCACGGGAAATGAGGCCCACTCTCGCGGGCATGAGGTCCACCGAGAGCAGAGGGGCTTTT
>NZ_JBQHUB010000041.1:0-24146 GCF_052065415.1 Pseudoflavonifractor sp. HCP28S3_F10
CAAGGCGAAGCTAAAGGGCTTGCCGCCTGCTCTTCACAGACAACAAGCCCTTTCGGTTGCTTGAACAATTTTTGCTTCGAAATATTGTCTAACTTTTCGGGGTCACTTCACGGGACCGGGGGACAGTTCTTGTCCTTTTTGCCGCCCAAAACACACCTTGCATAAGCACAGTAGGGCGGGGCGCCCCCGCCCCGCCGTCACCCCAGATCCCCAGGGCGGGGCGCCCCCGCCCCGCCGTCACCCCAGATCCCCAGGGCGGGGCGCCCCCGCCCCGCCGCCCTGGATCCGTAGGGCGGAGAACCGGGCAGGCTCAGATCTCCTCCAGCACGCCGGCCAGGGTGGCGGCATAGCGGGGCAGGCCCTCCAGCGGGGCCCGCTCGTCCACCGAGTGGGCGTCCAGGATCTCGGGCCCGGTGCTCACCATCACCAGCTCCGGATTTTTCTCCCCCAGCACCGAGGGCTCCAGCCCCACGTGGACGGCGGTGACCTCCATTTCCGCCCCGCTCTCCCGGCGGTAGCAGCCGCAGAGCACCCGGATCAGGCGGCTGTTGGGGCTGCCCGGCCAGCCGTGGTAGCAGGAGACCTCTTCCATCGCAAAGCCCCGCTTCGCGGCGGTGTCGTCGTGCTGGGCGAAGAGGATTTCCTCCTCCTCTCGCCGGGCGCAGCGGATGAAGGCCATGACCTTGATTTTCCCGTCCTCCGCGAACACCCGGCCCACGTTGGCCGAGGCCCCCACCACCTGGGGAAAGTCGGGGTGCATGGCGTACACGCCGTTGAAGAGCCCGGCGGCCAGAGCGCAGGTCTCCGCCGCGCATTCCCGGCTCCATACCCGCTCCGGAACGGGGCAGGGGGCAAGCTCCACCGCCAGGGCCGGGTCGGTCCCCCCGTATTTCTCCCGCAGCGCCGCCGCCAGGGCGGCAACGCGCCGCTCCAGCTCCGCCGCCTGATCGGGGGCGGCCGTCAGGACAGCGGCGGCCTCCATGGGGATGGCGTTGTGGGCGCTGCCGCCGGCAAAGTCCGCCGCCCGGAAGCCGTCCTCCAATGCATTGGAGAGGAAAGCCGCCAGCGCCCGCACCGCGTTCAGGCGGCCCTTGTGGATGTCGTCTCCCGAGTGGCCGCCGGTCCCGCCCCGGATGCGCAGCCGCCAGGCGGCCGCCCCTTCCGCCTCCGGTTCGGTCTCCAGCGGCCGGGCGTAGGTCTCCCGCCGCCCGCCGGCCGAGCCGGCGATGGCCCGGCCCAGGTGGAAACCGTCGGTATTCAGCAAACCGTAGGCCCCGGAGAGCCAGGCCGGGTCCACCTGCCGGGCGCCCTGGAGGCCCACCTCCTCGCACACGGTGAAGAGGAGGCGCAGGGGGCCGTGGGCCAGTCCCTGCTCCAGCAGCCACAGCACCGTGGCGTTGCCCAGGTTGTTGTCGGCCCCCAGGGTGGAATTCCCGTCGGTGCGGAGCACCCCGTCCTCCACCACCAGCCTGGGGGTGTCCCGCAGGGGATCGAAGGGGGGCCGGACGGTGCACACCATGTCCATGTGGCCCTGGAGGATGAGGAGGGGCCGGTCCTCCTGCCCCGGCGCGGCGGGCACGTCGGCCATCACGTTGCCCGCCGTGTCCCGCACCGGTGAAAGCCCCATCCGCCGCAGCCGCTCCATCAGATAGTCGCTCTCGGCCTTCTCGTTCCGGGATCCGTGGGGCACCTGATTGAGCCCCCGGAACTCCTCCAGGATGCCCCGGATGATGGTCTCGGCTCCCCCCAGGCGCTCCACCCGGGTGTTCTGTGTCTCAAACTTTCTCTCCATGCTTTCTCCTCCGTGCTCCGCCCCGGGCGGCTGTCTCTGTCATTGCCGGCTGTTACAGCGCCAGATCCAGGGTATAGGCGGTGGAGAGCATCTGCCCATACCACTCGTCCGCCCCTTCGCCCTCCTGTACGGCCAGGTCCAGCGTCACATAGAAACCGGTGTTCTCCACACAGATCACGGTGTGGAGCCTCCCCTCCGCCCGGTAGCTCCAGGTCAGGGCGCTCAAGCCCCGGAAAAGGGCCATTCCCGGCTGCTCCAGCAGCTCCAGGCCCCCCAGCTCGTCCCGCAGGGCGGTGAGCCGTCCCACGGCGAAGTCCTCCAGGTTCTTCTCCGTCCGGCTGTCCTTGCGGCAGGAGAGGGCGGTCAGGGTACCGCTCTTGTCCTGGAAGCGGAGGCCCGCGGCGCCGTCGGCGCTGATCTCCTCCCAGCCGCCCACGCCGAAGGTCAGGCGGAAGGCCCCGTCCGGGCTCTCCGCCGTGGTCCCCGCCGGGGCCCGGTCCAGGCTCAGGGTCACCCGGCTCCCGGGCAGGGCCACCCGGTTGAGAATGGCGGCGGCCGAGGCCCGGTCGATGGTGGCCTGAGGCTGAAAGGCGCCGCCGCCGGTGCCTGCCAGCACGCCGGCGCCGTAGAGCAGGTAGATGGCCCCGGCGTGGTCGGTGTCCGCGGACACGTCCGGAACGGCGGCCACCCGGTTGATCCGCTCCAGCTCACCTGTGGGCAGGGCATAGGCAAAAAGCCCGGCCATCTGGGCCCGGGTGGCGGGTGCCGTGTAGTCTGAGAACTCGCCCCGCAGGACCAGCCCGTTTTCCAGGGCGTAGTCCAGGGCGTTCCTGTACCAGGGAGAGCCGCCGGGGGTGAAGGTCTGTCCGGTGTAGGCCGCGTGGACCTGCACTGCCATGGTGATGGCCTCAGCCGCAGACAGCTTCCCCTGGGGGTCAAATGTACCGTTCCCCTTGCCCTTCATCAGGCCCAGCTTCACGGCCTGCTCCACATCGGCGGTATACCACGCCCCGGCAGGGACGTCGGAGAACCCGGAATAGGGCCCGTTGGGGACAAAGGCGGACATGCCCGCCGCCCCGGCGGGGACGGCAAGGATCAGCGCCAGTCCCAGGGCGGACAGGCGGCGGGATATGTGATGGTTCAAAGCAGATTCGCTCCTCTCTGACGGATGATACCATAATAGACGGCGGCAGGGGCAAAAGGTTCCCGTCCGGGCCCCTCTCCGTCCCTTTTCCCGGGAAAGGGATGCTCCCGGGGTCATTCCTCCTCCCGCTCCACCAGCCGGCGGTTCCAGCGGCCGGTACGCAGATAGACGAGCTGTATGACGATCTGCAGGCAGGAGGCGGCGGGAGCCGCCAGCCCGATGTGGAACATGTTGGCGCCGGGGATCCGGCTCACCGCCAGCACCACGGGCACCCGCACCAGGAAGGTGGCCGCCAGGCTGTTGGCCATGGTGAAGGTGGTGCGGCCGCAGCCGCCGAAAAAGCCGTTGAGACAGAAGATAAAGCACACCAGGATACAGTCGATGCCGTAGCTACGGAGATAGAGCGCGCCGTGGCGGATGACCTCCCCATCCGGTGTGAAGAGGGCCACCGCCCGGTCGGGGAAGAGCTCGATCAGAGCGAAAAAGACACCGCCGCACAAAAGGGAAAAGAGGATGCCGTATCCCAGTCCCTGTCTGGCCCGCCGGGGCAGCCCGGCTCCCATGCTCTGGGCAGACAGGGCGGAGAGGGCGGCGGAGAAGGCGGAGGGCGCCATCATGCAGAACACGATGATCCGTTCCACGGCTCCCACGGCGGCGGCCTGATTCAGGCCCATACCGTTGACAATGGCGGTGATGATGAGGAAGGACAGGCTCACCAGCACATTCTGAAGGGCCACCGGGATCCCCAGGCGCAGGATATGGGCCGTCTTGTCCCGCCGCAGAACAAAGCTGGAGCGCTTAAAGTCGAAAGGGAAATCCCGCCTGCGCAGCACGCCGATGGAGAGCAGCAGGCTGATCCCCTGGGCCGCCACGGTGGCCACGGCCGCGCCGGTGGCGCCCATGCCCAGGCCGCCCACCAGCAGCAGATCTCCCGCGATGTTGCACAGGCAGGCCACCGCCACAAAGTACATGGGCCGCTTGGAGTCCCCCATGCCCCGCAGGATGGCGCTGACCATGTTGTAGCCCGTGATGAACACCACGCCGCAGGAGCAAATGAAGAGATAGCTCCGGGCGGGGGCCGCCGCCTCGCCGGGCACCCGCATCAGAGTGACGATGCCGGGCGTGAGCAGGACGAAGATCACGGCCAGCCCCACCGCCAGCAGACTGAACAGGGTGAACATGGTGCCTACGGTACGGCGCAGGTCCTCCTGCCGGCCGGCGCCGATATACTGGCCGATGAGGACGGTGCCGCCGGTGGCAAGACCCATGACCAGGTTGGTCAGGGCGGCCATCACCTCGCTGCCGGTGGACACGGCGGCGATCCCCGCGGCGTTGGAAAAGCGGCCCACGATCATCAGGTCGGCGGCGCCGTAGAGGAACTGGAGCAGGGAGGCCGCCAGAAAGGGCAGCGCAAAGCGGAGCAGCGTGATGCGCACGTCTCCGCAGATCAGGGAGCGTTCATTCATGTGGTCATATCCTCCGGACAGAATAAAAGGGGGACATATGTCCCCGGCAGAGCGCAGTATAGCACTCCTCCCGGCAAAAAACAACCGGCTTTGACCGGCGGGCCAAAAACTGATATACTGATGGGACACAGGTCAGACCGGAAAGAGAGGAATGAGCATGGGGAACATACCTGTATCCTGGCGCCCGGTGATCCTGGGCTATCTGATCCTGATCAATCTGGCCGGGTTCATCCTGATGGGGGTGGACAAGCGCCGGGCAAAACGGGATCAATGGCGCATCCGGGAGCGCACGTTCTTCTTCGTGGCCCTGCTGGGGGGCTCCCTGGGGACCGTCCTGGGGATGAGGACCTTCCGCCACAAGACGAAGCACTGGTATTTCCGCTTCGGCCTGCCCGCCATCCTGGCCGCCCAGGCGGCCCTGAGTCTCTTTTTCTTCCTGCGGGGCCGGGGCTAAAGCCCCGCCGCCCGCTGGGCCAGTACTGCCACCACAGGCAGGGTAATGATGGACAGGAGGGTCGAAAGCGTGATGCTCTGGGCCGCACTGTCGGTATCCCGGCCAAACTGCTGGGCGAACATGGAGGTAACGCCGGCGGTGGGCACTCCGGCAAGCACCACCAATGCCGTATAGCTCATGGGATCCAGATGGAAGGGCAGCAGCAGCACCCCCGCCAGCACCGGAGAAACCACCAGCTTCAGCGCCGCGCTGACATAGAGCCTGCGGCCCCGGAAGGTGGCGGGCAGGTCGGCGGCAGCCATCTGGGCGCCGATGACCACCATGGCCAGGGGCGTGTTCAGGTCGGACAGATAGCCCAGGGTGCCGCTGATGGGCTCGGGCAGCCGCAGCCCCAGAAAAAAGAGCGGCAGGCCCACCCATATGCCGATGAGCGGGGGAGAGAGGAGCATCTTCCGCAGGGAAAGCTGTTCCCGCCCGCCCATGAGGCAGGCGCCGTAGGTCCATACCGCCACCTGGAAGGCCACGAATACGGGCATGGCGTAGATCAGCGCCTCCTGTCCCAGCACGGCGGCGATAAGGGGAAAGCCCATAAAGCCCGTATTGCCGAACACCACCGAAAAGCGCAGCGTATCCCGGGTATCGGGGGCCTCCCGCCGGAAGAACAGGGCGCACATCAGAGCACACACCGCATAGAGGGCCAGATCTGCGGCGGTGGCCTTCACCAGACCCCCCGCCATTCCCGGCTCGCACCCGCCCTGAAGGGTATCGATGATGATGCAGGGTGTGACCACGTACAGCAGCAAAAAGGAGAGCTGGGGCAGGGCGGCGGCGGTGAGCCTGCCCCGTTTGGCCAGGAGATAGCCCACTCCCATCAGCAGGAACAGGGTACCCACCTGCACTGTAACAGTCATAAGGTTTTCCAGAAGAGGATTCACAAGAGGTCACACTCCCCATGTCAGCAGATCGGTCATCCACTTATTATAATGCGTACTGAACAAAGCTGTAAGCCTTGAAAGCCAAGGCTTACAAGGCTTACAGCTTTGTTTGGGTGCAAGGTTTTTGGGCGGTTTCGCCCAAAAACCTTGCACGTTCCGATGAAGCGCTGCGGCGCTTAATCGGAAATACGCATTGTAACAATGCCTGAATTCGATCAAAAGGGCTGAGAATGGCCCTTTTGATCGAATTGTGCGGCTGCTGCCGCACGAATAAACCGCAAAGCGGTTTATTCAGCAGACATTATTATACCGGGTTTCTTTTATCCTGTAAATTCCGAATGAAGCCGGAATTTGACAAAACCGCCCCTGAGATCCTATACTGATCTGACACAGGGATCATGACAAGGAAAAGGAGGATCTGTCCCATGTCACCGGAGCAATTCCGCAGCCGCGGCTATTTCCGCATCTTTGTATCCTATTACCGACCCCATATCAAACTCTTCCTGCTGGACATGATCTGCGCCTTCGGCATCTCGCTGGTGGACCTGAGCTTCCCGCTGGTCTCCAAGTGGGCCATGCAGACGCTGCTGCCCGGCCGGCTGTTCCAGGCCTTTTTCGCGGTCATGGGCATCCTGGTGGGAGCCTACGTGCTCAAGGCAGTGATGAGCTTCATCGTCACCTACTGGGGGCATCTCATGGGCGTGCGGCTGGAGGCCGATATCCGCCGGGACCTCTTCTCCCACATGCAGCGGCTGTCCTTCTCCTTTTTTGACAAGAACCGCACCGGCCACCTGATGAGCCGGGTCACCGGCGACCTCTTTGAGATCACCGAGCTGGCCCACCACGGCCCGGAGGACATCTTCATCTCCGTCGTGACCCTGGTGGGGGCCTTTCTGGTCATGCTGACCATCCAGTGGCGGCTGGCGCTGGTGGTCTTTCTGGTGATCCCGGTGTTCCTGGCCTTCTCCTTCTTCCAGCGCCGGCGGATGCTGGAGACCTCCACCGAGGTGAAGAAGAAGCTGGCCGGCATCAACGGAGAGCTGGAGTCCTCCATCTCGGGCATGCGCACCGCCAAGGCCTTTGCCAATGAGGACACGGAGCAGGAAAAATTCGACCGCTCCAACGCCCGCTACCGCACCGCCAAGCGGGACTACTACCGGTCCATGGCGGTCTATTTCAGCGGCATGGAGTTCGCCATGGGCCTGATGCCCGTGCTGGTCATCGCCTACGGCGGCTATCTCATCATGCAAGGGGAGATGGACTTCATCGTCCTGACCACCTTCTCCCTGTATGTGACCACCTTCATCAGCCCCATCCGCAAGTTGTCCACCTTTATGGAGATGCTGATGCAGGGCACCGCCGGCTTCAAGCGCTTCGTGGACCTGATGCGCCTGGAGCCTGAGATCCAGGACGCCCCGGACGCGGTGGACCTGGGGGCCTCCGCCCCGGTGAAGGGGGACATCCGGGTGGAGGACGTGACCTTCCGGTATGAGAGCGGCGCCCCCGCCGTACTGGAGCATGTGTCCCTGCACGTGAAGCCCGGCGAGACGGTGGCGGTGGTGGGCCCCTCCGGCGGCGGCAAGTCCACCCTCTGCCAGCTCATCCCCCGGTTCTACGACGTGACCGGCGGCCGCGTCTGCCTGGACGGTACGGATGTGCGGCGGCTGACCCAGAAGTCCCTGCGGGAGAATATCGGCATCGTGCAGCAGGACGTGTTCCTCTTCGCCGGCACCATCTACGACAACATCCGCTACGGCCGGCCCGACGCCACTGAGGCCGAGGTGGTCTCCGCCGCCAGACGGGCCGAGATCTACGACGATATCATGGAGATGCCCGACGGGTTCCAGACCTACGTGGGAGAGCGGGGCGTGATGCTCTCCGGCGGCCAGAAGCAGCGCATCTCCATCGCCCGCATCTTTTTGAAAAACCCGCCCATCCTGATTTTGGACGAGGCCACCTCCGCCCTGGACAGTGTCACCGAGCACCGCATCCAGTCCGCCTTCGACCAGCTGGCCCAGGGCCGCACCACCCTCATCATCGCCCACCGGCTCTCCACCATCCGCTCGGCCTCCCGCATCGTGGTCATCGACGGCTGCGGCATCGCCGAGGAGGGCACCCATGAGGAGCTGATGGCCCGGAACGGTGAGTACGCCGCCCTCCGCCGGGCCCAGGAGGCGGCGGAGACCTGAGCCTCCCATATACCCAGCGCCCCGGAGCATGGCCTCCGGGGCGTTTTCGCACTCTTTTCCCCTTCCGCATAGGATGGACGGAAAAGGAGGTGCGCTATGGAGCCTGTTTCGGCGCTGGCGGCGGCGTTCTGCCTGGCGCTGGCCTGCAATCTGGACACGGTGCTGCTGGCGGCGGGCTACGGGGCCAGGGGAACGGCCATTTCCCCCGTCCATTCGCTGGTGCTGGCGGCGGTGACCACGGCGGTGACCTGGCTCTCCCTGGTTCTGGGGGACCGGGCGGGGGCCGTTCTGTCCGCCCCGGCGGCGGGGGTACTGGGAGGACTGGCCATCGTGGCCATCGGCTGCTGGTTTTTGCTGGACTACTTACGGGGCCGGGGCGGGGAGCCCGAGGGCCCGGCCTCTCCCGGTCTGGGGGGCTGGGTCTCCCTGGCCGCCGCCCTGGCGGTGAACAACGCCGGGGTGGGGGTGGCGGCCGGTACCGCCGGGATCTCCGCCCCTCTGGCCGCCCTGGCCAATTTTCTGGTGACCCTGGCCGCCCTCCCCCTGGGCCGCCGCCTGGGGGCGGGGCTGGCGGGCCGTCTGCTGGGAAAGTACGCCCTGCCCCTCTCCGGGGCCCTGCTCATCGCCCTGGGGGCCTGGCGGGTCCTGGTCCCGGAGGGATGAAAAAGCGCCGCCGGGGAGGGCATCCTCTCCGGCGGCGCTGGGTTTGATACGACAGGCGCGGGCTGCGGCCCGCCTTTTTTAATCGTCGCTGAGGTAATAGGGCTTCATCAGGCTGGCCGACAGCTCGGTGGAGTCTTTCACGCCGTCCCGGCGCAGTTCCACCTCCCGCGGGCCTCCGTTCCCCCGGCGGCGGCGCTTTTTGCCACCGGAAAGCACATCCATGGGGCTGTTTCCCTTCTCCTGCCCGGGGGCGGACTGTTTGGCGGCGGGCTGCCTGTGCCCGCCCTTTCCGCCCGCTTTTGCCTGGGGCTGGGCCGTGCTCTGGGGCGCTCCCTTCCGGGCGGGCCTGCGCTCCTTCTTCTTCCGGGCGGGCTCCTCCGCCGGGCGGGACGGGCTCTGGAACATCCGGGGCCGGGGGGCCAGCAGCCGGGCGGTGGCGTCCAGGATGGTGTCCCCTGCCAGGGGGTCCCGGCAGCGGAACTCCATGCCGCCGCGCTCCTCCGCCGGACGGGCGGGAGCGGTGGCCGCCAAGGCCTCCTCCAGCGTGGCGCTGGCACGGTAGCCCCGGGCGTGCTTCTTCCGGGCCACGGCGGACTCCTCCGGCGCGGGTGCGGGGACCGGAGCGGGGGGCTCGGCGGGAGCGGCGGCTTTTTCCTTCCGCTTTTTCTTCCGGGAAGGGGTGGCCGGGGGCGTCTCCGTCTGCACCGGGGCGGGAGTCTGGGCGGCAGCCTTGCGGCGCTCCGCCTTCCGCTCCCGGGCGGCGGCGCGGGCCTCGGCGTCCTCCGGGTTCACCGGGCGGCCCTTTTTATCCCGGGGCAGGGGCTCAAAGACCTCCATGGGCCAGGGGTGGTCCTCCACCACCGGCACCGGACGGCCCAGCAGCTTTTCAATGGCCTTGAGCTCGTCCTTCTCATTGATGTCGCAGAAGGACACCGCCGTACCGCCCCGGCCCGCCCGGCCGGTGCGGCCGATGCGGTGGACATAGGTCTCAGGCACGTCGGGGAGGTTGTAGTTAAACACATGGGAGAGCTCCTCGATGTCCAGGCCCCGGGCGGCGATGTCGGTGGCCACCAGCACCTGGATGCGGCCGCTCTTGAAGTCGGCCAGAGCCTGCTGCCGGGCAGTCTGGCTCTTGTTGCCGTGAATGGCGGCGGCGGTGATGCCGTTTTTCTGCAGATCGCCGGCCACCTTGTTGGCGCCGTGCTTGGTGCGGGTGAAGACCAGGGCGTTTTTCACCCCGTCCTCCCGGATGAGGGAGACGAGAAGCCTGGTCTTGTTGCCCCGGTCCACGTAGTAGAGCCGCTGGTCAATGACCTCCACCGGGGAGGACACCGGGTCCACCACCACCCGGGCGGGGTCATGGAGCAGGGAGCCCACCAGCTCGGTGATCTCGGGGGGCATGGTGGCCGAGAAGAACAGGGTCTGCTTTTTGGCGGGGAGCCACTTGAGGATCTTCTTCACGTCATGGATGAAGCCCATGTCCAGCATCCGGTCGGCCTCGTCCAGCACAAAGATCTCCAGCCGGGAGAAGTCCAGCAGCTTCTGCTGGTACAGGTCGATGAGGCGACCGGGGGTGGCCACCAGGATGTCCACGCCCTGCTTTATCCGTTCCACCTGGGGGGCCTGGCCCACGCCGCCGAAGATAACGGCGGAGCGCAGGGGCAAATTCTTTCCATAGGCCTCAAAGCTCTCCTGGATCTGGAGGGCCAGCTCCCGGGTGGGGGTGAGGATCAGGGAGCGGATGGGCCGTCCCTTCACCGGCGCGGCAGAGAGCCGCTGGAGAATGGGGGCGGCAAAGGCGCAGGTCTTGCCCGTGCCGGTCTGGGCGCAGCCCAGTACGTCCCGCCCCGCCAGGGCCGGCGGGATGGCCTTTTCCTGGATGGGGGAGGACTGCTCATAGCCCAGATCGGCCAACGCCCCCAGGATGGGCGGGATGAGGCCGAGTTCTTGGAAGGTCATATCGGTCGGTTCCTTTACAGTTTATTTCCGGGGCAGGCGCCCCTGTGACGCACCTGCGCCCGCCGGAAAGACCGGCGGGCGCGGGCACGATGAATCTAACTGATTTAGTATATCACATTTTGACCGAAATACAAGGGGGCATCCTCTGTAACAGGCGAAAAAACACCCCTTTTGGCCCACTTTCCGCTGCGGCGCCCGGCGCCATATGTCCTATCCGGCGCCGTAGGTCCTGGCGCGCTCCACGCTGTGCAGCCGCAGGCGGCAGGCCCCATAGCCCCGGGCCAGGGCCTCCAGCCCCCGGTCATCCCCCCGGACCCAGATACTGCACACCCCATGGGCGGAAACGGCCTCCTGCCGGGTTGCCTGAACGGCCTTCTCCTGGAATGTGGTCAGCACCACCGGGGCGCAGGACCAGGCCCACTGGATCTGCTCCTCATGCAGTCCGTTCCCCAGCAGATACGCAACAGCGTCGGGGATGAGCCGGGCCGCGTCGGTCACAGCGGCACAGAGGCTGGCCGGCCGGGCAGTGACCAGATTGCCGCATATCCCGGTATCCGCCCGGCTGTAGGCCAGCGCATAGGTTCCGTCGGACCGCTTCAGCCCCATCGCCCCGTTTTCCACCGTAAAATGTCCGGCTGTGGACACCGGATCGTCGCACAGCACCTCCGCCGTGGGGGTCTGCCAGCCGTCCAGCAGCTGCTGGGACACATTGACGATGGCTCTCCCGCCGTACAGCCCCTCGGCCAGGCGGCGGGCCGAGCTCCAGCCCCCGGGCACGCCGTTCCCTGCGTCCACCCGGTCGATCCCCCGGGCCTGGCAGCCGTTGGCGGGACAGTCCGCCAGGATGTCGGCAAAAGCCTTTTCGGCATATTCAAACATATCCATGCATATCCACCTCATATTCATCCCAGAAGATCCCGCACCATGGGCTCCGGATCGATATGCCCCGCCGAGAAGGCGCGGCCGGTCCGCAGGTTGAAGAAATTGATCCTGCAGGGCGCGTCCCAGTCCCGGGGCACGTGGGCCCAGTTGCGGCCGCTGCGGGCAAAGAGCTCCTCAAAGGGAGTGCCGTAAATGTCGGTATTTTTGTCAAACGTCAGGTCGGGAAGGATTCGCCGGATCTCCTCGTCTCCGCAGTCCACCCAGAGGTTGGTCTCCTGTCCGTAGATCAGACAGTCGTTGACCCGGCCATAGGCCACGTACTCGTCCTCTGCCATGTGGAGGATGGGGGCGCTGCCCGAGGCCTGGAGCACGCAGTTTACATCAAACCCCCGGTCCAGCAGGGTGGGGAAGGTCTGCTCCACATTCCGGGCGCTCACCTGTACCGCCCCGGTGAGGGTCCCCGTCCTGGCCGCCAGGATGTACAGGTCCTCCGGCTCCACCGTGCCGATGGCCAGGGCCAGGGCCTCCGCCATCCCTTCATCGGGGAGCTCCGTGGTCTGGATGTGGCACACCGCCTTTTTCCCCCACGGATCCCGATAGGGGACCGCCCGGGCATAGGCGTCCATCCCGCCGATGGAGCGGAAGGGGCCGGAAAAGGTGGTGCGCACCCCCCGGTGCTCCAGCACATAGATGGCGTCGTGAGCCGCCAGCTCGGCCACGGCGGGCCGGTCCACCGTTACGGTGGCGGCAGGAAGCAGGTGGCCGCCTACGCTCATCACTGTGTAGTCCAGCCGGCCCAGGCCCCCCAGGCCGGTCTCGGTGAAGAGCTTTCCGGCCTGCCAGCCGCCCTTCTCATGGACGCCCATATCCACCACGGTGGCGCCATTGCCCAGCCGGTGGGCCCGGACGCCCAGCTGCTCCTGGCAGGGCAGCACGTCCCGCAGAAGGATACCAAGCGCGCGTTGGTTCAGGGAGAACTCCAAAAAACGCCCTCCTTTCTCTATTGGTAGTATTGTAGTATAATCCTACTAATAGAGACTGTACCACGTATATGGGATAAAATCAACATCTTTCCGGACTGTTTGAGAAAATATTTGTGCATAACGTCCGGTCCGGGATTGGTTTTGCCCCACCGGGGCGGAACGGCCGAACCGGATGAGTACAAAAAAATCCCGGTCCGCCGTTGGCGGACCGGGACAGTGATCTGTTTCGCTTTGGAATGGCACATCCCGGTCACCAGCCCTTGCGCAGGACCTTTACCGAGAAATCCCCCTTGCGGTAATAGGAGGTCTGATGACAGATGATCTCCAGATCCCGGGAATAGACCACGTCGTCCATCTGGAGGAAAAGAGCCTCCGGCCCCACGCCGAAGAGCTCCTGGAGCCGCTCATCGGCCTGAAGCACGTCAAAGGTCGCCATGGAGTAGGCCACCGGCTGGCGGCAGGCTTCCTTGAGGAAACTGAAGCAGCTCCTCTCCCGCAGGGTCTGGATGGCGTCCTCGCCCCGCCGGGCCACGCTGCCCTCAATATGGTCGGCGCAGAAGACCACAGGCCGGTCGTCGGCATAGAAGAGTTTTTCCAGATTCAGATAGGAGCTGGACGCGGTCCCCAGCACCGGGTCGTTCTCCTCCACGAATTCCAGCCGCCGGACCTGGCTGTGGGGCGTTTTCCCCTGCCCCTCGATCATACGGAACACGCCGGGATCGGTGTCCAGCCGGCAGGTCTCCCGGGCCACCACCGGATTGGCCATGGTGCCCTTGCTCCGCTGGCGGGTGACGAACCCCATCTCCTCCAGAGAGGCGAGGGCGTCCCGCAAAGCGTTCCGGCTGACGCCCACCATCTGGGCCAGCTTATCCTCGTTGGGCAGCTTGAAGGGCCGGTCGCTCTCGCTGCTGCGGATAAGCTCGATGAGGGCCAGCTTGGTGCGCTGCGAGAGCTCAGAGCTGTCCAGCGGTGTGATCTCAATGTCCTTTTTCATAGTGATATCCGTTCCCCCTGCCGTCAGGCGGCGTCAGCAGCCGATCAGGGCCTGGAGCACCGCGGCCAGCGACTCCTCCATGCTACCCCGGTCGCCGTCCACCACGATGTCGGCATATTTTTCATAGAGCGGGGTGCGGTATTCATAGATATCCCGCAGGGTCTCTCCCGGTTTGAAGGCGATGCCCCGGGAGCCCATGTTCTGGATGCGCTGCTCCAGCACCTGGCAGGGGATGCGCAGGTAGACCACCGGCCCCAGGGAGCGCAGGTGCTCGATGCCCCGCTCCCGGCAGATGACGCTGCCCCCGGGGGCGATGACCGTGCGGTCGCATTCCACCGAGCAGATGGCGTCCGCCTCCAGCTCCAGAAAATCCTCGGTGCCGTGGGCGTCCAGGATATCCTGCAGCAGGGCGTTCTCCCGTGTCTGGATCAGCAGGTCCGTGTCCAGAAAGTCAAAGCCCAGGGTCTTGGCCAGCAGCACGCCGATGGTGCTCTTTCCTGAGCCGGGCATTCCGATGAGGGTAATGTTTTTCAATGCCATATCTCCTTTCCGCAGCACAGGGCCCGGGTATTTTTATTTCCTAGTCCAGCACCCAGAGCAGGCTGGCCGCCAGGGGCAGCAGGAAATTGATAAGGAAGAGCACACCCACCACGATGAGGATGATCTTTCCCGGATTGGAGCCCTTCTGCACCGGCCTGCGGCGGTACTGCATCGGCCCCGCGCCGGCCAGCGGCGGGCGCACCATGGTCTTGGGGACGCAGGAGGCGCAGTCCTCGACCCGGGCGCTGTGGCGGCGGCCTCTCTCCTCCTGGGCGGCGCCGGCGGGGCGGCTGTCCCGGACCGGGGCAGGATTCGCCGCGTTCTGACAGCTGCGGCCGGTCTCAAAGCGGGAGAGCAGCTCCCGCTCCAGCTGGGTGCTCCCGGGATCGTCGGGCGGATTATAGCTGCCGCATTTCGGGCAGAAATCATCCACATCGTAGTCATACCGCCTGCCGCAGTCCTTACAGGTCACCTTCCGCATAAAGCCACCTCCTTACTCTGCATCTTTACTGTATTATATCAAAAAATATGCCCCAGGGCAACGCCCCGGGGCATATCCGCCCTCAGCTTTGTTTCAGCTCCTCCTCCCGCCGCCGGAGGATCCGGGGGAACCGCCGCAGGAACACCAGGCCCGTGCAGGTGGCCGCCAGGAAGTCGGCGGTGGGCTCGGCCACAAGCACCGCAAATACCTTGTCCTCAAAAAACCGGGGAAGGAGAAAGATCAGCGGGATGAGCAGGATGATCTTCCGCAGCAGTGCCAGGAAAAGGGAGACCCTGGCCTCTCCCAGGGCCACAAAGGTCTGCTGGCAGGAGAACTGAATGCCCATCATGAACAGGCACGCCAGATAGATCCGCAGTCCCCATACCGCCAGATTCACCAGCTCCGGCTGGTCGTTGAAAATAGCCACGAAGGCGGCGGGGAAGAGCTGGACCAGCGCCCAGGCCGAGCAGCTGAAGACCAGCGAGGAGCAGAACAGCAGCCGGAATGCCCTGCGTACCCGGTCCAGTCTGCCCGACCCATAGTTGAAGCCGATGATGGGCTGGGCTCCCTGGGCCAGGCCTTGGAAGAGCATGGAGAACACCTGCATCACGCTGCTGCCGATGGTGATGGCCCCCACCGCCGCATCCCCGCCGTAGCGGTAGAGGGAGGAATTGAAGGAGATGTTCACCAGACTCTCGGTGGACTGCATGATGAAAGGAGACACACCGATGGCCACCACCGGGGCCAGCACCTTTCCGTCCAGCCGGAAGTACCGCCGCTGGAGCCGCAGCCTGGTCTTTTTCCCGGTGAGGAAGCGCAGCACCCACACCGCGGACACCCCCTGGGCCGTGATAGTGGCCAGGGCCGCGCCCCGCACGCCCATGCCCAGCCCGAAGATAAAGACCGGGTCCAGCACGATGTTGACCGCCGCGCCGATGAGCACTGTGGCCATGGAAACCGTGGAAAAGCCCTGGGTGGTGATGAAGAAATTCAGGCCCAGGGAGATCTCCACAAAAACAGTGCCCCACAGGTAGATGGTCAGATAGTCCACCGCGTAGCCGATGGTGTTGCCGCTGGCGCCGAAGGCCAGCAGCATGGGCTCCTTGATGAGCTGAAAGAGCACGGTCACCGCCAGGGCGAGGACGGTCAGCAGGGCGGCGCAGCTGCCCAGGATACGGTTGGCGTCCTCCGTCCGGCCCTCGCCCATGCGGACCACCGCCCGGGAGCCGCCGCCCACGCCCACCAGGGCCGAGATGGCCGAGACAAACATCAGCACCGGGAAGCAGACCCCCAGACCGGTGAGGGCCAGGTCGCCGCCGGGCTGGATATGGCCGATGTACATCCGGTCCACGATGTTGTAAAGGGCGTTGACCAGCTGGGCCGTGATGGCCGGAAGGGCCAGCCGCACCAGCAGCCTGCCTACCGGGTCCCGGCCCAGATCATTTTCCCGCTTTGCCAAAGGGATCAGCCCTCCTCATTCTCCAGGAAATAGGTGGCCTCCATGTCGGCCACACTGAGCGCAAAGGCCAGGGGATACTGCTGGAGGGCCTGGCCCACCATGCGGGGATCCTCGGCGCCCGAAAAGCCCATGTGCCAGCGGATGGCCATGGCCTCCTCCCGGCTCAGGCGCATGAAGCCGCTGAGGATGTACACCGATTTCTCCCCGTGGCCGTAGGGCAGATTGTCTTCATAGAAAAAGGTGGGCACCGCCTGCCACTTGCCGTCCGGCCCCTTCACGTTGCGGCTGCCCGCCTTGTAGCAGCCGATCTTGCACACGTCGTGGAGCAGGGAGACCACGGCGACCGACTCGTCGCTGTACTCCAGGCCGTAGAGCTCCCGCACCCGCTCCCGCTCCAGATACTCCCGCAGGCAGTGGTACACGTTGACGCTGTGGTCGCACAGGCCGCCGGCATAAGCGCCGTGGAACTTGGCGGAGGCGGGGGAGGTAAAGAAGTCGCTCTTGTTCTGCAAATACTCCAGCAGGGCCCCGCTGCCCTCCCGGTGGATGTAGGTGGTGAAGAGTTCAATGAATTCCTCTCGGGCGCTCATGGCGGTCCCTCCTTATTGTTTTGAACGTGGTGTCCGATGATCATATCACAGTTTCTCCCGGGGGCCAAGGGTCACAGCACCCGCTCGTAGGCCAGGCGCAGGTCTCCCTTCTCGCCGCCCCTTACAAGGCGGATGGTGCCGCAGAGTACAAAGCCGGCCTTCTCCAGCGCCCGGCGCATGGGCCGGTTCTCCGGATGGGTGTCGATGCGCACCGAGTCAAAGCCCGCCTGCCGGGCCAGTTCAAAGCCGTGGGCGAACATGGCGCCCGCCACGCCCCGGCCCTTGCTGCCGTCCCGCACGCACACCCGGTGGATGGAGGCGTAGGGTCCCCCGGTCAGCCAGCTCCCGTCGATGACGTCATAGGCCTCCTCCGGCACGGTCTGGAACATGAAGGCCCCCAAAACCTGCTCCCCCTCCGCCGCCAGCCAGGCGGCACGGTCCCTGATGTCCTGCTCCCAGACCTCCCGGGAGGGGTAGCCCTTCTGCCACTGGTCCAGTCCCAGCCGCCTGAGCTGGGCCCTGGCCTGTTCCATGATGACGCAGATCTCCTCCAGATGCCGGGGCTGTGCCGGAATGAATTCCATATCGCTTCCTCCCACCGTGCGTGCAGTACGCCGCATTTTCCGACCTGTCTGTCTATGATAATGCGTACTGAACAAAGCTGTAAGCCTTGAAAGCCAAGGCTTACAAGGCCAATCAGCTTTGTTCGGGTGCAAGGTTTTTGGGCGGTTTCACCCAAAAACCTTGCACGTTCCGATGAAGCGCTGCGGCGCTTCATCGGAAATACGCATTGTAACAATGCCTGAATTCGATCAAAAGGGCTGAGAATGGCCCTTTTGATCGAATTGTGCGGCTGCTGCCGCACGAATAAACCGCAAAGCGGTTTATTCAGCAGACATTATGATACCGCGCTTTTTCCGCTTGCGCAAGAAAAAAAGTTCCGCCCGCCGGGGCTGGCCGGCGGGGGGGACAACTCTTTGCGCGTTTTTATTCCTTGACAAAGAAGGCCAGTCCGGCGGCGCCGGGTCCCACATGGGTGCCCACCACCGAGCCGATGTCCATGGGGCACAGCCGGGCCCCCATGGTCTGCTCCCGGAAGAACTCCATACAGTCGGCCATGACCTGGGGCGCGTTGGAATGGCCGAAGGCCACGGGGAGGCCGGTATCGATCTTCTCCTTCTCCTCCAGCCACCTGGCGATGAACTGGAAGCCGGCCTTCCGTCCCCGGCCCTTTCCGATGGAGGCCACCAGCCCGTTTTCAATGGTGATGATGGGGCAGATGCCCAGCAGGCCGCCCACCACGGCGGTGGCGCCCGAGATGCGCCCGCCCATCTTCAGATACTTCAGGGTGTCCACCACCGCCAGCAGCCGCACCCGTCCGGCCAGGGCCTCCACCCGCTGCCGCAGCTCGTCCAGGGACAGACCCTGGTCCCGCAGGGCGCAGGCCTCCTCCACCAGCAGCCCCAGGGCGAAGGTGACGGTGCGGGAGTCCACCACGGCGATGTTGTCCTCATCCACGACCTCCCGGGCGATCATGGCGGACTGGTAAGTGCCCGACATGTCGCTGGAGAGGAAAACGCCCAGCACCTGGTCCCCGTTTTCGGTCAGGCGGCGGAAGGCGTCGATAAACTGCTCCGGGGGGATCTGGGCGGTGGTAGGCAGGGTGTCCACCCCGGCCAGGCGGGCATAAAATTCCTCCTTGGTGATATCCACGCCGTCCCGGAAGGACTCCTCTCCAAAGTGGACGGAGAGGGGCAGGATCTCCACTCCCAGCTCCGCCGCCCGGGCGGCGGGCAGGTCGCTGGTGCTGTCAGTCACGATACGGATCATCATTCAAGCTCCCTTCATACAAGCAAAACACACAATATGGACGCGGGACCGGCTCAGTCCTTCCGGCCCCGGAAAAAGGCGGCCACCGCCCCCAGGCCCTTTGTAAAGCACCGGGCCTCCTCCGGCGTCAGCACGCCCAGGATGTGCTCCACCATCTCCCGGTGGAAGGCCCCGTGGCGGCGGTCCACTTCCCGGCCCCGGTCAGTGGGGAAAAGGCGCACCACCCGCCGGTCCTTCTGGTCCCGGCGGCGCTCCAGATATCCCTTGCGCTCCAGCGCCCCGGCCGCTGTGGTCAGGGTCCCGGCGGTGACACGCTGGGCCGCGGCAATGGCGGTGGAACGGTTGTCCCGCTCCCCGCCGGCGGCGGCACACACCTCCCCGATGAGATGGATCTCCCGGATGGACAGATCCGGATAGTCCCCGGTGAGGCTGCGCTCCTCCGTCTTCAAGATCTCGTTGAATACCTCCACCAGAAAGCGGTTCATCACGGAAGCATCTGTTTCCAACTGGCGGTCGCTCCTTTCCCGGCGGACGGCTTTCCGCCGTCCCGATCACCGGCTCCCTTATTATATCGGACTGCGGAAGAATGTCAATCTATTTTGAATATCAAACTAAATTTCATATGAAAAATTTTGCCTGCTTCCTCCGCATATCCCGCCGTGGGGGCGCATAGGGTGGAGTGTACAAGCCGTCACGCAAAAGAGAAAGGAAGATCCGATATGAAACAGGAGCGTATCCGGTGGGGCCTGGTACTGCGGCGGAGCGGCGCCTTTTTTCTGGCCGCCGCCGCGTTCTGGACCCTCACCGCCGGCGCCGGGCGGGGCGCGGCCGCCGGCGCCTTTCAGGCCCTGGGGGAGGACCCTGATTTTGTCACCGCCGCCCTGCGGGCCGAACTGGGCCCGGTGGCGGGGACCGGGGACGTGATGGACGGGATGGACTTCTGGCAGCGGCTGGTGCTCCGCCAGTCCGCCTACCTCCGTCAGGGACCGGCAGGAGAGGGGACCGGCGAAGCGTCCCGCTCTCCCGCGCCCACCGTCTCCCCCGCGCCCACTCCCGCCGCCCCGTCCCCCGAATACGAGGAGAGTGACGAGCCCCCCGCCATCACCGCCGCGCCGGAGGACATTGTGGAGCGCACCCTGGTGCCCACCACCACCCAGGGATATGCCTATGCCGACGGGCTCTATCTCTACAACCGCACCCAGCTGCCGGTGGACCTGTCCGCCGCCCTGGCGGCGGAGGTGCCCTTCAGGCTGCCGGCGGAGGGGCCCCAGATCCTCATCATTCACACCCACAGCACCGAGGCCTACACCCCCGACGGCAGCGACACCTATACCCCCACCGACAGCAATTCCCGCACCCTGGATCAGGAACAGAACGTCATCCGGGTGGGGGACGAGATGGAGCGGGTCTTTACCGAGATGGGACTACAGGTCCTTCACGACAAGGGCATCTACGATTACCCCAAATACAGCGGGTCCTACGGCCGCTCCGGCCCTGTGGTGCAGGAATATCTGAACAAGTATCCCTCCCTCCGGCTGGTGCTGGATGTCCACCGGGACGCCCTGGTGGGGACCGACGGCACCGTCTACAAGGCGGTGACCCGGGTGGACGGGGAGCGTACCGCCCAGGTGATGCTGGTGCTGGGCAGCGGGGAGGGGCACCCCAACTGGACCGAAAATCTGGCTCTGGCCGTCCGCATCCAGAAGAGCCTGGACACCCTCTATCCCACCCTGGCCCGGCCCATGACCCTGCGGGGCACAGTGTACAACCAGAACCTGTCCCCCGGCTCCCTGCTGGTGGAGGTGGGCAGCCACGGCAACACCCTGCAGGAGGCCCTCGCCGGCGCGCGCTGCTTTGCCCGGGCGGCGGGGCAGGTCTTCCTGGGGCTGAAATGACTGTCCCTACGCCGAAAAAACATGGAATTGTTCATAATTTCTTTATCCTTCTCCCATCCCGCGTGGTATACTGCTGGAATAGCAATCACTGCGACGGGAGGTCATACCATGGAAGAACGGGAATTGTCCTGGCGGGAGCGGGGAAGGCTCTGGGCGCGCCTGGGGATCCGGCTGGCGCTGGCGGCGCTGTGTATCTGGCTGCTGGTCCGCGCCGTTCCCCCGCTCCTCTCTCTGTTCATGCCCTTTGTGCTGGCCTTTGTGACGGCATGGCTCCTCAACCCCCTTGTCCGGGGCATCCAGAAGCGGCTGGGCGCCCCCCGAAAGCTGCTGTCCCTGCTGCTTATCCTGCTCATTCTGGCGGTTGCCGGGGGCCTGGTGACCGCCTTCGTCTGGAACATTGTCAGCGAGCTGATCTCCCTGGCCAATAACTGGTCCGCCATTCTGGAGGCTGTCCAGGCCAGCATGGACGCCGTCAGCCGCTTTTTCTCCCGGTTTATGGCCCTGCTGCCTGCCCAGATAAACGCCGCCGTGGATACGGCGCTCCGCGACCTCTCTTCCCACCTGCTCTCCTGGCTCAGCCGCACCCTGCCCGATCTGGTCTCGGCGGCCGCCCTGCGGACCACCGATGTGGCCAGGCGGGTCCCCTCCTTTGCCGTGGCCACGGTGGTCTTTCTCATGGGCTCCTATTACATCACCGCCGACTATCCCCACATCCGTTTTCTGGTCTCCAGCCGCTTTTCCGGCCGGGCCCGCCGGTTTCTGACCGAGGTCCGCGCCGCCGCCATGTCTGCCTTCGGCGGCTACGTAAAGGCGGAGTTCATCCTCTCCGTGGGGGTCTTTTTTATCCTGCTCACCGGCTTTACCCTGACAGGACAGCCCTATGGCCTGCTGCTGGCTTTTCTGCTGGCGGTGCTGGACTTCATCCCCATCGTGGGCGCGGGCACCGTCATGGTCCCCTGGGCTGTGGTGGACCTGTGCCTGGGCAATCTGCGCCAGGCGGTGGAGCTGATGGTCATCTGGGGCGTCATCGCCCTGTTCCGGCGGGTGGGCGAGCCCAAGATCGTGGGGGACCAGACCGGCCTGCCGCCGGTGGTCTCCCTTATCAGCATCTATGTGGGCATGCGCCTGGCAGGGGTGCTGGGCATGATCCTGGCTCCCGTGGTATGTATGGTCTTTCTGAATATCTGCCGCCTGGGGGTGTTCACCCCTGTGCTGGAGGACCTGCGCCTGGCCGCCGGCGACCTGGCCGCCTTTCTCCGCGACCGGCCGTCCTCCGGCGGAAATTCAAAAAAGATGTGAAGTTTCTTCATGTTTTAGACATACTTTTTGGGTATGCTAGGCACAGTTCAAAGGGAAAACAGATATAAGGAGCGATTCGTTTATGTACTACGGCGATTATCATAGAGATCCCCAGGAGCCCATCGAGACCAATCAGTACCGGGTTCACGATCCCTGGGACAACGGCTCTGCTCCCGCCCCGGCCCCCAGGAAAAAGGGTTCCGGCGCCAGGATCGTGGCTCTGGCCCTGTGCTGTGCCCTGGCCGGCGGGCTGGTGGGCGGCGGCAGCGCCTGGTACCTGAGCCGCAGCCTGGGCTCCGGAGAATCCACCACTCTCTACGAGGGCCAGCATGAGCCCATCAATGTGGACACCGCCAGCGTCAAATCGGGCGACGTGCTCAGTGCCGCCCAGATCTACGCCGCCAATGTGGATGCCTGTGTAGGCATCACCACCGAGCTGGTGACCCAGAACACCTTCGGTTTCCCTGTCACCGGCGCTGCCGCCGGCTCCGGCTTCGTCATCTCCGCCGACGGATACATCGTCACCAACTACCATGTTATCAAGGGCGCCACCGCCATCAAGGTGGCCTTCGTCAACGGCCAGAGCTATGACGCCAAACTGGTGGGCGGCGAGGCTGAAAACGACGTGGCCGTGCTGAAGATCGACGCCGCCGGCCTCACCCCGGTGAAGCTGGGCGACTCGGACTCCCTGGTGGTGGGCGAGAGCGTCTACACCATCGGCAACCCCCTGGGTGAGCTGACCTGGTCCCTCACCGACGGTCTGGTCTCCGCCAAGGACCGCAGCGTGACCACCAGCGAGGGCGAGACCATGAATATGATCCAGACCAACACCGCCATCAACTCGGGCAACTCCGGCGGTCCCCTCTTCAACTCCTACGGCGAGGTGGTGGGCATCACCTCCGCCAAGCTCTCCAGCGGTAGTTCCTCTTCCTCCGCCAGCATCGAGGGTCTGGGCTTCGCCATCCCCATGAATGACGTGAAGGACATGATCCAGGACATCATTGCCCACGGCTACGTTACCGGAAAGCCCAATGTGGGCATCCTGATGAACGACGTGTCCTCCGCCGCCACCCAGTACGGCGTGCCCCAGGGCGCATATGTGGAGGCTGTCCTCTCCGGTTCCTGCGCGGAAAAGGGCGGACTGAAGCAGGGTGACATCATTACCGCCGTGGACGGCACTGACATCACCTCCGGCGAGGAGCTGAAGGCTGCCGTCCGGCAGAAGAAGGCCGGGGACACCATCACCCTCACGGTCTATCGGGACGGCGGCAAGACCGACCTGTCCCTCACCCTGGACGAGGATAACCAGGACCGGCAGGACGCCCTCAGCGACCTGCAGGATGAGCTCTCCCAGCAGCGCCAGCAGCAGGCCCGGCAGCAGCAGGGCGGCTACTACAGCAACTGGCCCTTCGGCTTCGGGTTCGGCTCCAACTATTGAATCCCGGCAGATCCGCCTCCCTTCGGGGAGGCGGATCTTTGTACTGTTCACCCTCTTTTGCTCCGGATCCGTTCTTTCTTGTTTTATTCTCCTCTTTGCATTTTTTACAAAAATAGCGCCTCTAAAAACTGCAAAAGTTCACAAAAATGATTTTCCGTCTTATTTTTCATTAGAGAAATTCCGGCCTCTTATGCTAAAATTATACTATCAAAGCAAAGGAGGCCCTTTCCTATGAAGCGCGTCAAATATGCCTGCCTGCAGCAGACCATCCACTTTACCCTCAAGGACGACGTGAGCCATGAGGAGGCGCTGGCCATCGTCAAGCGGGAGGTGGAGAACTATAAGCTCTCCCTGGACCGCCGCCGCACCAAATACAAGATCGAAGAGGAGACCACCCAGAGCGACGGCTCCATCGTCATCAAGATCAAAAAGGCCTACAGCCCCTATCCCTGCGGCAATTATCTGGACTGACCGGGTGGCGCCCATGTATCCAGAGGGAACATTGCTCGTGTACGGCCGCAACGGCGTCTGTAAGGTACTGTCGGTGGGAGAGGCCCCTTTCCGGGGCGCGGACCCCCACCGGCTCTACTATACCCTGTCACCGCTCTATGGCAATGAGACCATCTATGTCCCGGTGGACACCAGGGTGCTCCTGCGCCCCATCCTCACCCGGGAGGAGGCCGAGGCCCTCATCCGCAGCATCCCCTCCATCCAGGCCCAGACGGTGGAGGTCCAGAGCCTGCCCGCCCTCTCCCGCTGGTATCAGGACGCCTGTCAGACCTCGGACTGCGGCGATCTGGTGCGGCTCATCAAGGCCATCTACCAGAAAAACGCTTCCGCCGGCGCCCATGGCAGGAAGCCCGGAAAGCTGGACCAGCGCTATATGCGCCTGGCGGAGGATCAGCTCTATGGGGAGCTGGCCGTGGCTCTTGATATGGACCGGGAGGAGGTCCCCCGGTATATCAAACAGGTCCTCAGCGAGAGCGCGTGAACCCCGCCCCTTTCCCGGACAGCAAAAAGAGGCCCCGCGGGGTTGGGCCCCCCGGCCCGACCGTTTACAAAAAAAAACAAAATCCGCTTTTTTTTATCAGATTTTATAAAAGCACACGACATACGGGGTTACCAATAATAAAATTTCACTCATATAGCTCTC
>NZ_JBQHUB010000042.1:0-23496 GCF_052065415.1 Pseudoflavonifractor sp. HCP28S3_F10
TACGATGACATTATCTCTTGGGCCGATATGTACGACACCGCCAGCATGGAGGCAAAGAAAATGATCGTCAACTGCCTTATCAAGCGGGTGGAGGTCTACCGGGACTACAAGTTGCATATCGACTTTAACATTGACTTTGAGCAGTTCAGCATGGGCATGGACATCGTTGCCATCGCTGCATAAAGCAAAAACCCCACTTCCGAAGAAGTGAGGTTTTCGTTCACAATCTCTTGGTGATGGTGGAGATAAGCGGGATCGAACCGCTGACCTCTTGAATGCCATTCAAGCGCTCTCCCAGCTGAGCTATACCCCCAGATAAGAGAGATTGTGATGTTTAATTTTTATGTTCCCTGTACGGGGGTTGTTTACCGCTTCAACCGGGCTCCCAGCTGAGCTATACCCCCAGATAAGAGAGATTGTGATGTTTAATTTTTGTGTTCCCTATACGGGGGTTGTTTACCGCTTCAACCGGGCTCCCAGCTGAGCTATACCCCCATATGAAGCTACATAGCCGGCTGACCGGCTCAGCGAGGGATATAATAGCAAAAATTTGCCCGCTTGTCAAGGCCAATTTCAAAATCTCTCTGCTGTTCACGAAAAAAGGCGGCTTTTCCCCGTTTTTTTCATTTTGGTCTGGCATCCCGGGCGTGTATCTCTTATAATGAATCCATCCAACCGATCACAAGGAGGAACACCCCATGCTGACCACCCAACGCAAGGAACAACTGGTGGAGCTGTGCCGGGAGGCCATCCGGCGTCCCAGTACATCCGGCCATGAGCAGGCCGTGGCGGAGCTGCTGCGGGACACCATGACCGTCTACGGCTTCGACACGGTGGAGATCGACCGCTTCGGCAGCGTGCTTGGCCGCATCAAAGGCAGCCGCCCCGGAAAGACCATCCTGATGGACGGCCACATCGACACCGTAGGCATCCCCGACCCCGCCGCCTGGACCTATGACCCCTTCGGCGGTGAACTGACGGAGAACGGCCGTATCTACGGCCGCGGCGCGTCCGACATGAAGGGCAGCGTCACCGCCATGCTCTCGGCCGCCGCCCACTTCGCCCAGGATACCGGCCGGGACTTTGCCGGCGAAGTCTGGGTATCCTGCACCGTCCATGAGGAGTGCTTTGAGGGAGTCTCCTGCCGTGAAGTGAGCCGCCGGGTCCGGCCCGACTTCGTCATCATCGGCGAGGCCACCTCCACCACCCTGAAGATCGGCCAGCGTGGCCGCGCCGAGGTGGTCATCGAGACCGAGGGCGTGCCCTGCCACTCCTCCAATCCGGAGAAGGGGATCAACGCGGTGTACCACATGTGTGCCGTCATCCAGGCCATGCGGGAGCTGGAGCCGCTGAGCCACCCGGTGCTGGGCCCCGGCATCTATGAATTGACCGACATCGTCTCCAGCCCCTACCCCGGCGCGTCGGTGGTGCCCCAGTACTGCCGGGCCACCTATGACCACCGCATGCTAGTGGGTGAGACCGAGGAGTCGGTGCTCGCCCAGGTCCAGTCCGTGCTGGACGGCGTGGCCCGCCGCCTCCCCGAGCTGAAGGCCCGGGTCTGGCTGGCCGAGGGCCAGGAGCCCTGCTGGACCGGCGACACCATCTCCGCCCGGCGCTTCTTCCCCGCGTGGCTGCTGGAAAAGGACCACGAACTAGTGGTCAAGGCCCTCTCCGGCCTGCGGGAGGCGGGCATCGACGCCCCCCTCTCCCACTTCTCCTTCTGCACCAACGGCAGCCACTTCTGCGGAGAGGCCGGCATCCCCACCGTAGGATTTGGCCCCTCCCGGGAGGATCTGGCCCACACCGTGGACGAGTACATCGAGGTGGAGCAGCTCGCCCGCGCCTGTGAGGGCTTCCACGCCATTCTCAGATCCCTCACCCGCTGATCCCTCACCTGCTGATCCCTCTCAAAACGCACATGGCCGCCCTTCCGGGCGGCCATGTTTTCATCTCCTTCAGGCCAGCCCCAGCAGCCGGGCGGCTGAAGCTACCAGAAAGCACATCGCCATCCCCAGTCCCGTGGGCAGCAGCACACCCACCGCCGTCCACCGCCAGCTCCCGCTCTCCTTCCGTATGGTCATGCAGGTGGTGGAGCAGGGCCAGTGGACCAGCGAAAAGAGCATGGTGCATACCGCGGTGAGCCAGGTCCAGCCGTGGCTCACCAGCAGCTCCCGCAGGGCGGCCAGATCCCCC
Source organism: Pseudoflavonifractor sp. HCP28S3_F10 (assembly GCF_052065415.1). Classification (NCBI taxonomy): domain Bacteria; kingdom Bacillati; phylum Bacillota; class Clostridia; order Eubacteriales; family Oscillospiraceae; genus Pseudoflavonifractor; species Pseudoflavonifractor sp. HCP28S3_F10. The sequence continues at coordinate 2,194 of NZ_JBQHUB010000042.1, forward strand.
ATCTCTGTCAGGCTGCCGGTAGACAGATAGGCCATGAGCATTACGGGCACCACGATCTCGTTGGCGGGAAAACCCAGTACGAAAGCCATCAGGATCACCCCGTCCAGCCCCAGCAGCCGGGCGAAGGGGTCCAGGAACCCGGTACACCAGTTCAGGATACTGTTCCCACCCACCTGTACATTGGCGCACAGCCAGATCACCAGCCCCGCCGGGGCGGCCACCACTGCCGCCCGGCCCAGTACAAAGAGGGTCCGGTCCAGCACCGAGCGGACAATGACCTGCCCCACCCTGGGCGCCCGGTAAGGAGGCAGTTCCAAAGCGAAGGAGGACGGCACCCCCTTCAGCACCGTAGCCGACAGCAGGCGGGAGACCTGAAAGGTGAGGAACACCCCCAGCAGGATGATACCCGTCAGGAGAAGCGCCGACAGCACGCTCTTCCCCAGCCCTCCGGCGGTACCGGTGAAGAACATGGTGATGATGGCGATAAGGGTCGGGAATGCGCCGCCGCTCAAAGGGCAACTTCGTTCCGGCCTACCCGTCTGTAAAAAGATGCAGGTTCTCCCCGTCCCACCGGATCTGTTTCACCAGCAGCTTGATGAGGACCCGTTTCTCATGGATGGAAAGCAGATGAAAGCCGTCCTTCAGGCTGGACAGGCTTTCGGCCAGAGTGTTGCTCTGCGCCTGCCGGTCCGGGCAGTCCGCTTCCTCCCGCAGCGCTTCCCGGGTCCGGCTCAGCTCCGACAGCTCACGGTCAAGCTCGCCCACCCTTATGTTGACCCGCCGGACAAAGGCCGGGGTCAGCTCCCCCTGAGCCAGACTGCTGACCAGACGGTCCATCTCGGCGCTGCATGCTCTCATCCGCGCCTCCACCTGTTCCAGAGGCTCCTCCCGTGCCTGTCCCTGTATCTCACGTCTGAGCTTTTCCAGCAGCGGGTAAATACCCGGGTCCTCATCGGTATACTGCATCAGGGCCTCACATACCAGGGCGTCGGCCTGCCGTCCGTTGAGATTCCGGCAGCAGCACGACGCCGTACCGCCCCGCAGCTTGCCGCTGCAGATATAGTCGAAGCGGACGTCATCCGTGTCCGTTCCCCAGCGCCGCTTGGCAAACATCCGCCGCCCGCACCGGTCACACCAGATCAGTCCTGAGAGCAGGGAATAATCGTTGTGCATTTTCGCAGGCTTTTTGCCGGTGGGGATGTTATCCTCAATGATGTTCTGGACCGCCGCCCACTTTTTTCCGGACACGCGCCCACGGTGTTTCCCGATGGCAATGATCCATTTGTCCATCGTCTGCCGGGGGGCGTGCTTTTTTTTATAGTCGCGTTTGTTGTAGGCCAGGAGCCCGAACTCACCGGAGCACTCCCGCTCGTCAAAGCACACATCGGACCCCCGGGCGGAAAAATAGTCCAGCGCGTCCCTGTCCGCCGTGCAGTAGACCGGGTTTTGAAGGATCTCCTTGATCCCCGGCAGAGAGTAGTCCGTTCCGCTCCGGGACTTCACGCCCTGCCGGATCAGGTATCTGCTCACTCCCGAGACGCTGCGCAGTTCCAGGAATTTCTCAAAGATGGTATCCACCACGCGCAGCTCCTCCGCATTGTCCTTCAGCCTGCAGGAGGTCTTGACCTTGCCGTCAATGACGATCTCCCGCACCTTTTCCGAGGTATAGCCCATGGGAGTGGTCCCCCCCAGCCAGCGGCCGGTCCTGGCCAGCATGAGCATATTGTCCCGCACCCGCTCGGCGATGGTCTCCCGCTCCAGTTGGGCGAATACCGAGGCAATGTACATCATGGCCTTGCCCATGGGCTTGGAGGTGTCGAATTCCTCCCTGATACAGACAAAGCAGATATCCCGGTCGTTGAGCTCCTCGATGAGGGCTGAAAAATCGCTGACGCTGCGGCTGATGCGGTCCAGGCGGTAGCAGACCACAAAATCCGGCTTCCGGGCCCTGATGTCCCGGAGCATCTGCTGGAACTGGGGCCGGTCGGTGTTTCTGGCGGAAAAGCCCTCATCCTCGTAGATCTCCATGTCACCGTCCGCCGCGCCGGGGAATTTTTCGCGGATGTACCGCCTGCACATTTCGATCTGGTTTTCAATGCTCTCGCCCTTTCCGGTATAGACCGATTTGCGGCTGTATATGAAAAATCTCATACGCTCGCCCCCCTCTGCTGCAAAACATATGACCGGCACATCCCCTTTCCAGATGTACCGGTCATATGTTGAACGATATTTGCGCCCCGCGGGCCGGGCAGCCCTGCCCGGTCCCCCCTGCCCATACCTATTCTAGTATCTATTGACATGGTCTATGTCCGGACCGCGGCAGAGAGGCCGGACCGTCCTTCGCGGCCCGGCCCTTTCCGGCGTTTTATCCCGCATCCCGTCCGGGATATACGGTGTTCTTTACCTTGACATCTCTTCTGCCGCCCGGATGAGACGCAGAATATCCTCCAATGTTTTTTGATAGTTCTCTCTGCTTTTGGGCGCGGAGACCTCCAGCGGCTCGGGCTCACGGTTGATGCTGAACATGGCTGTCACGCCCAGATCATACGCCCCGACCGCGCTGGGGTGGATGCTCCCCACCAGCGCCAGCAGCGGGACCCCTTTGGCGGCGGTCCTTTTCGCGATCCCCGAGATTACTTTTCCGTGGATGCTCTGGCTGTCGATGCGGCCCTCCCCGGTGATCGCAAGATCGCTGCCTGTGATCACGTCATTGAACCCGACCACGTCCAGTATGGTCTCGATCCCGCTCTTCAGTTCAGCCCCCAAAAAGGCAACACATCCCGCGCCCATTCCGCCGGCGGCGCCGGCGCCCGGCATCTCCGCCACGGAACAGTGCAGGTCACGCTCCATGATCTCGCCCAGCCAGCGCAGGCCGGAATCCAGGCGCTCCACCATTTCGGCGTCCGCGCCCTTTTGCCAGGCGAACACATGGGCCGCGCCGGCCGGTCCGCAGAGCGGGTTTTCCACGTCGCACATAACAGAAACACAGACCGGTCCAAACCGCTCCTTTATGCCGCCGCAGTCTATCGCCGCGATACGCTCCAGCGTCCCGCCGGTGGGAACAAAGGTCTGGCCGTTCCTGTCAAGGAAGCGGACCCCCAGCGCGGCTGCGCAGCCGCAGCCGCCGTCATTAGTGGCGCTCCCGCCCAGCCCCAGGATGATCTGTTCACAGCCGTGATCCACCGCATGCCCGATCAGTTCTCCCACGCCGAACGTCGTCGTCTGCTCCGGATCACAGTGTCCGTTCGTCAGCGGAAGTCCCGCGGCGGACGCCATTTCGATGATGGCAGTCTTTCCCCTGCGTGCGTAAGTGGCCTGTACCCTTTCCCCGTAGGGGCCGGACACAGGCACCGTGATCCGCTCCACGCGCATCGCCTGGGCGAAACAGGCCACAGTCCCCTCTCCGCCGTCCGCCACCGGGATGGTCACCACTTCACATTCCGGGAAATACCGCGCAATGGCCCCGCGGGCGATCTGACAGATCTCCGTACTGGAGAGCGTTCCCTTAAAGGAATCCGGGATCACAACACATTTTTTCATTTCCTTATCGATTCACCACGTGGAGCGGCGCGCCGTTCAGATAGGACCGGACATTCTCCACTGTGCAGTCCATGATCCGCTGACGGCTCTCCTTCGGGGCCCAGGAGATATGGGGCGTGATGATGCAGTTTTTCGCCTTCAGGAGCGGATTGTCCGGCCGGATCGGCTCAGTGTACACCACATCCAGACCCGCGGCGGCCATTTTTCCGCTGTTGAGCGCCTCAGCCACGTCCTCTTCATTGATCAGCTGTCCCCGCGCGTTATTGATCAGGATCACGCCGTCCTTCATTTTTGCAATATTGGCCCGGTTGATGAGCCCCGTGTTTTCCGGCGTCAAATTGCAGTGCAGAGAGATCACGTCCGACTCCGCCAGAAGGGTATCCAGATCCACATATTTGCCGATCTACCGGCCGGAGTCATTGGGCCATACGTCATGGGCCAGGACCTTCATCCCAAGCGCCCTGGCAATGCGGCCTTCCGCCTGCCCGATCCGCCCGAAGCCGATGATACCCATGGTCTTTCCCTCCAGCTCGATCAGCGGATAATCCCAATAGCACCAGTCCGGATTGCTGCTCCAGTTCCCGGCGTGGACCGACTGGTCATGGTGGCCGATGTGATGGCAGATCTCCAGCAGCAGTGCAATGGAAAACTGGCTGACCGAGGCCGTTCCGTAAGACGGGACGTTGGAAACACAGATCCCGCGCTCCCGCGCGCAGCCGCAGTCGATCACATTGTAGCCGGTGGCCAGAACCGCGATGTACCGGATGCCGGGACAGGCGTCCAGCACGGTTTTTGTGACCGGCGTCTTGTTTGTGATCACGATCTCCGCATCGCCGATGCGGGAAATGATCTCTTCCTCATCCGTCAGGCTGGTGCGGTCATATACCTTCAGATCTCCCAGCTTCTCTAATTCGCTCCAGCTCAGATCACCGGGATTTTCCGTGTATCCGTCCAAAACCACGATTTTCAAGATCATTGACCTCCTTTGTTTTATTTCCGGATCTTCGCGGTATGTCAGTCCTCCCCCAGCAGGTAGGGGATCAGCTGCTCCGGATTGAGCGGTTTCAGTTCCTCCGTTACAAACAGGCCGTCTTTCCGGATCAGCACGCCGTCAAACCAGATCTCTCCGCCGCCGTCTTCCTTCGCATGGGACTGAACGATGTCCCAGTGGATGGCAGACGGGTTGATCTCGCTGTTGCCGGGGGTAAAATGGAGCGTTTTGGCCCTTTTTTCATCGAAGATCGTATCCACCGTAGTCCGCGTGAGGAAGGGGTTGAAGCCGATGGCGAACTCGCCGATCCGCCGCGCATTGGCGTCCGTATCCAGGATCTCATTCATGCGCTTGGTATCGCTGGATGTGGCCTCAACGATGAGTCCGTTTTTCAGGACCAGGTGGATGTCCCGGAATACCGTGCCCTGTATCTCAGAGGGCACATTATATGTGATCTCGCCGTTGGCGCTGTCCACCACCACGGGCATCCCCATTTCGCCGCATGGGACATTGCGCTGCCCGCAGCGCGGGACGCCTGCGCACTGCCCCTTTACCGAGAATGTGATATCGGTCCCCGGCGCCACGATCCGCACCCGGTCCGTCCGGGCGGCCAGTTTGGCCAGCGGCTCCACCCGCTTGCACATCCGGCGGTAATCGAGGCAGCAGGCCCGGAAATAGTAATCCTCGAACTCTTCCGTGCTCATCCCGGCCTGCTGCGCCATTGCCGCGTTGGGGTAGCGCAGCACGCACCACTTGGTCTTGGGGATCCGGATCCCGAAATGCAGCTGGCTGTAATACTTCTCAAATACCGCCATCCGCTCCGGGTCGATGCCGGCCCACTCGTTGAGGTTCTCTTTCTTCCGGACCACAATATACGCGTCCATCTCCCGCATCCGATAGCTCTCATACCGAAGCCAGTCCTGCATATAGGCATCGGTGGCATGGGCGATCACGGAGCGGTTCATCCGCATGGACTGGTGTGTGACAAAGGGCATGCCGCCCGCGGCATAGGCTGCCTCCATCAGCGCCGTACCAAGGTCGTCCGCACCGTCCCAGACGTCGATGAGCACCTTTTCCCCCGGCTTGAGCGATACAGAGTAGCCGATCACCTGGGCGGCCAGTTGATTAAAGCGTTGGTCCATCCTGTTCCTCCTTGTCTGCGGTTGAAACAGGCGCGGGATGCAGAAGTCTGAGCCGTCACGCCAAAGCCTCTGCATCCCGCGCCGCATATGGGGATCTAATGGATCGCTATGCCTGATTTGCGCGCATCCTGGCCTCCAGGTCCTCCACACGGCGGCGGATCTCGGCAACATCCTCCGGGCTCAACTCCACATTGGCCGCCTTGATGTCCGCTTCGATCTGCTCCGGCTTATGGGCGCCGCAGATGACATTGATATAGTCGCCCTGCGCCAGAAGGAAGGCCACTGCCAGATCTGTCAGCGAGCAGTCGTTCTTCTCGCACAGATCCTGCAGGCCGTCCACAAAGTCGATGGCCATGGGATAATTCTCCGGCTTCCACCACAGGAGCTTGGTGCGGGCATCCAGCGGATCCACCTGATAGTCCTTGCGGTATTTTCCGGTGAGGATGCCGCGCTCCAGCGGAGAGTAGGCATGGAAGGACATGCCGTACTTTCTGCACAGGGGAAGCAAGTTGTTCTCCACGAATTCCCGCTCCAGGATGTTGTACTTTCTCTGGAGGATGTCGATCTCGCAGCCGCAGGCCAGATACTCCTCCACCTGTTCCGGCTTCGCGTTGGACATGCCAATGGCACGGATATAGCCCTCTTTCTTCAGGCGCATCAGGGCTTCCACCGTCTCTTCCACAGGGGTGAGGAAGGGGGCGCGGGCGGGATTGTGGGGATAATAGATATCGATATAGTCTGTACCCAGTCTCTTGAGGCTGCGCAGGATCTCCTCACGGATCACCTTGGCGGAGACATTGATGTAAATGCTCTCTCCGCCCTTGTCGCTCCAGTAAGTGCCCTCCTTCTTGTCCCAGATCATGCCGCACTTGGTCGAGATCACGGCGTCATGCCGCCGCCCGGCGATGGCCTTGCCGATGATCTCTTCACTGTGGCCAAAGCCGTAAAGAGGCGCCGTATCGATCAGATTAATGCCGTGATCCAGCGCATAGTGGATGGTACGGATGGATTCCGCGTCATCGGTCCCGTTCCACCAGGCGCCTCCGCCAATGGAGAGGCCTCCCATGGAGATCCGGGACGCTTCAATGCCGGAATGCCCGATCTGCATATAGCGCATATTATCCCTCCGCTATCAATATACTCCGTGGTCCAGATGCATGACTCCGCCCACACCCGCATCACTGCCGTGATGGTGCTTAAAGATGACGCAGGCCCGGGCATTCTCCACACGATGACCGGCCACTTCCTTTACGACGTCATCCAGGTCCTTGATGAGGGTACGCTTCTGATTTTCCGTTCTGGCAGGGGGCGCATACAGGAAGAAGTAGACGCAGCCGGGGGCATTGGCGTACTGGTTCTCGGGGGGGATCTCGATGAGCATCATGGACTTCTTCTGGAAGCACTTGGAGATGGCCGCCTCAGACAGTTCAAAAAACTTCTTCTTCTCCTCGGGCTCAAATTTGATGTTGGAGAAAATCGTCACACAAGACATAATCATACATCCTTTCTTTTACGCATTGCTCTCACATGGTATGAACTTTTTTCTATGAAACGCTCTCATGGGAAGCGCGATAGAACGCCATCAGCTCTTCATGGGTCGTATGCACGGATATGGAACAATCCGGCGCCAGCATGAAGGGGATCTGCTTCATCTTTTTCAGCGTGGCCCTGGTCAGCTCCCCGATATGGGCGGCCTGATCCTGGCCGAACGGGCGCTCATCCACGCCGCCCATGGGGGTAATCCTGCCCAGCCACCCGGGCGCGCTGTCAAGCGCGGGGTTTCCTGTGGCGCTCTCCGGCCAGTGGAGGATATCGATGGGGTAGTCGGCGAACCACTCCGGATTGCAATAGATCCCGCAGTCATGGACCATGATCTTGCAGGGCTTGAGCGCCTCAATCAGTTCCATATCATAGGGCCGGACAAACTCCTCCCACTCGGAACGGGTCAGATAACCGGTACGGGACAGGCCCGTGGCCGCGTAAAATACGCCGTAGATGCCGGTCTTGACCAGCTCCCGGGCGTAACCGGCCAGGGTACGGGTGATATTGCGCAGCGCGGTGTGGACCTGCTCCGGATGCTCTTTCATCAGCGTGACCATCAGGTCTTCCCGGGTGGCCGGCCGGTAGCGGCCGATGGAATCCACCGCGCACATCTTCTGAAAGACCGCTGCAGGACAGAAAATGCTCGGGAAAACCGGAGTGTCATCCCCCAGGCCCTCCACGATCAGGCGGGCGGCCTCCACCTGTTCCGCGAGCGGCGCCACAGACGCCGGCTTTTCCACGATCTTTTCCAGATCGGCGGCACAGGTGATGGGGGCCTTGGTACAGGGAGCGACTACTCCCCCCCGGTAATCCTCATAATCAAACTCTCCGCCCCAGACCTCTTCGTAATAAGTAGCCCTGTTCTGGGCCTTTACATAGTCCCAGTCATATGTTTTCTGAAATGCCAGCATGGAGTTTGCAAAATCCTCTGCACCGCTGTGCTCTGTCTCCAGGAAATGTCTCCACGCCGACACCGGCGGGCGGTCGGCCAGCTCTCCATTGAGGACGGCCTCCACCCGCTCCTTTTTTGTCCACACGTTCTATCCCTCCTTAAAATCGTTTATGACGGGATCGCTTCCTGCTTTGCGCCGAATATGGCGCTATCCGTCATAAAGGAAACACGCCACGGTATGGCGCTTATCCACCTCACGCAGCTGCGGGCGCTCCTGCCTGCAGCGCTCTGTACAGTGCCGGCAGCGCGAGGCCAGCGGGCAGCCCGGCTGCCGGCCGATGGGGCTTGGTATATCTCCCTGCAGCTCGATCCGCTGCTTTTTGACAAAGGGGCTGTTGGGCGGGATGGCCGACAGCAGCGCCTGCGTATACGGGTGCAGCGGGCGCTCATAGATATCGCCCGCGGGACACATCTCGACGATATGGCCCAGGTACATCACCGCAATATAGTCGCTGATGTAGCGGATCACGCTCAGGTCGTGGGAGATGAACAGGTACGTCAGGTTGAATTCCTTCTGCAGCCGGATCAGCAGGTTCAGTACCTGTGCCTGCATGGACACATCCAGCGCGGAGACCGGCTCGTCACAGACCAGGATTTCCGGATTGAGCGTCAAGGCCCGGGCAATGTTGATCCGCTGCCGCTGTCCGCCGGAAAACTCATACGGGTAGCGGTGCATATGGTACTGATCCAGTCCGACGGCCCTGATCAGCTGCAGGGCCCGGTCCAGACGGGTCATCCCCTCCGGCTGGATATCATGAATGATGAAGGGTTCCATGACCGTCTGCGCCACAGTTTTTCGCGGGTCCAGCGAGGAATACGGATCCTGGAATATCATCTGGATCTTGCGGTGCATCGCTTTCTTTTCGGCGCCCCGCATCCGCGCGATATCCCGGCCGTTCAGGAGGATTTTCCCCGCCGTGGGCTTATGGAGGGATACGATGCAGCGGCTCAGGGTGGATTTTCCGCACCCGGATTCTCCGATGATGCCCAGCGTCTCACCGCGATAGAGCTTCAGAGAGACATCGTCCAGCGCGTAGAGCAGCTGTTTTTTTCGAGACGTCTTGCTCTGGATCGGGAACGTCTTTGTGAGGTGCTCCACTTCCAGCAATACCTGCCGATCAGACATGGCGCTTCCCCCCTTCCCGCTCCAGCACCGCATTCCCGGTCTGACGGATACAGGAGACATAATGGCCGTTCCCCAGGTCCACTTCCTCCGGGACCGTCTCCGCGCAGGCGGGGATGGCATATTTACAGCGGTCGCAGAAATTGCAGCCCTTTCCCACAAGGCGCAGGTCCGGCGGAGTTCCTTCAATGGTCGCCATCGGCTCTTTGGGTGTATCGTTCAGCGCGGGCATGGAATCCATGAGCCCCCACGTATAGGGATGCATGGGATGGGCATAGAGTTCTTTCACGCTGGCGCGCTCCACCACTCTGCCCGCATACATCACCATAACGTTGTCGCACATCTCCCACACGACGCCCAGATTATGGGTGATCATCATGATCGAAGTATTGTACTCTTTCTGCAGTTTTTTCATCAGGCTCAGGATCTGGGCCTGCATTGTGACGTCCAGCGCGGTGGTGGGCTCGTCCGCGATGATGAGCTTGGGCTGGCCGCACAGCACCATGGCGATGGCCACACGCTGGCACATGCCGCCGGACAGTTCAAATGGGTAGGAGTCAAAGCGTTTTTCCGGGTCCGGGATGCCGACTTTCTTCAGCGCCTCGATGCTGATCTGTCTGGCTTCCTCCTTCGTCACATCCCGGTGCGCCAGAATGGCCTCGACCATCTGGTAACCGATCTTGAACACCGGGTCCAGCGTCGTCATGGGGTCCTGAAAGATCATGGCCACATCCTTGCCGCGGAATTCCCGCAGCTGGCGCTTGTCCAGTGCCAGCACGTCGATCCCGTCAAAATGTACCGTTCCGTCCACGATCTTTCCGGCTTTGCTTGCCAGCAGGCGCATCAGGGACGCCGACATCACGCTCTTTCCGCATCCGGACTCGCCCACGATTCCCAGAGTCTCACCCTGTTTTACCTCAAAGCTGACTCCGTCCACCGCTTTCGAGATCCCGCTGGCGGTATAAAAGTACGTGCGGAGATTTTTTACCTCCACCAGATTTTTGTTCATGCGTGATCCCTCCTAGCGCTTCATCTTCGGGTCCAGCGCATCCCGGATCCCATCGCCCGTCAGGTTGAACCCCAGCACGGCAAGCAGAATGAAGGCGCCCGGCAGGAACGCGACATGGGGCGCGGTCCCAAGGAAGGGATTGCCCGCTCTGAGGATGTTTCCCCAGGACGGCGTGGGAGCGATGATACCCAGGCCCAGAAAGCTCAGGCCCGCCTCCGAGAGGATCGCACTGGCGATGTTCAATGTGAAGTAAACGATGATGGGCGACATGGCGTTGGGCAGAATGTGAACGATCATCAGCCGAAGATGGGATGCGCCCAGGACCCGCTCGGCATTGCAGTACTCCTCGTTCTTCAGGATCGTGACCTGCCCGCGCACCACTCTTGCGAATCGCGGAAGGCTGCTGATTCCCAGCGCCAGGATCACATTGAGCGCGCCGTTGCCCAGTACCGTCACCAGCACGATGGACAGGAGGATGGACGGGAAGGCAAACATACCGTCCACGATACGCATCAGGACCGAATCCACGGCTCCGCCCATGTAGCCTGCGATCATACCGACGATCATTCCCAGCAGGCAGCCCACAACGCTGGCGCCGGCCGCGATGATAATGGAAGTACGGGCGCCGTAAACGATGCGCGCAAACAGATCACGTCCGAATTCATCCGTACCGAAAATATGTCCCGGCGAAAGCGGGGGCAGCAATTTGTTTTTCAGATCCAGCGCAATGGGAGACTGCTGGGCTACCAGAGGGGAAAACACGGCGATGAATACCATGAACGCCACGATGACCAGGCCAATCACGGCCGCGCGGTTCCTGCAGAATTTTCGCCACAGGCTATTGGCTTTTTTCTCCCGATTGAACAGCGCTTCGCTGGACATGGCGCCGCCGGGGGTTGCAGTATCCAGTTTGCTCATGGTTCACCACCTAAATCTTGACCTTCGGATGGATCAGCATATAGAGGATGTCCATCAAAAGACTGATGATCACGTTCACGACTGCCAGCGTCAGGATGGCGCCCTGCACCAGCGCATAATCACGCGTATTGATCGCCGTCGAGATCAGTGTTCCCATTCCCGGCCACGAGAAAATGTTCTCAGTCAGGATCGCGCCGGAAAACGAGATGCCCAGCTGAACACCCAAAATCGAGATAATGGGCGGCAGCGCATTCTTGAATGCATGCTTCCAGATGACCTGCCGCTCTTTGAGGCCCCTGGAACGCAGTGCGCGGATATAATCGTTATTGATGGTATCCAGCATGCTGGAGCGTGTCGTCCGGGTAAAGGTGGCCATGGGGGACAGGGACAGGCACAGGCACGGCAGCAGCATATGAGACACCACGTCGCCCAACCCGCGTTCCATGGATCCCATTCCCATGGTAGGCAGCAGATTCAGATTGACACTGAATACGAAAACCCCCATGATCGCGATCCAGAAAACTGGCAGCGAGGCGCCCAGCAGGGCAAAAAAGGTGCAGAAGTGATCAATAATTGAATTTTGCCGCAGCGCGGAGACCGTTCCTAAAATGATACCTCCAATGAGTGCGATGACCAGTCCGGTAAATGTGATCAGCAGCGTCTTGGGGATCCGGTCCATGATCAAACCGAACACAGGCTCATTGTAGTTGAGCGATGTTCCAAAATCTCCCTTACATATATCTCCGACATACATTAGAAACTGTTCGGGTATGCTTTTATCCAGCCCCAGTTTCGCCTGCAGCTCGGCGATCAGCTGGGGATCGGCCTCGGGGCCCGCAAGCACCGAGACCGGATCTCCAGGAATGATGCGCGTCAATACGAAGGTGATGGAAACAACGATCAGCATGGTAGGTATTAATTGCAGGAGACGCTTCCATACCAAACGTAGCATAAGTGAACCACCTATCTGTTATTGGGTTACTGCTCTTTCCACGCGTTATAAGTATTTCCGTTGCAGATCAGGAACCAGTTGTCAAAGTCGGTCATATGCGTCCCGTTGCGGACGCCCCAGCAGGGGTACTGGTCGGCAAACCAAATGCCCGGATAGTCCTCCATGGCCATCTTCAGCATGTCGTGATAAATGCCAGTGCGCTCTTCCTGATCGGTGCTGGCCAGCGCCTGCTTGTTGAGCTTGTCCCACTCCTCATTGATGTACGGGCCGGGGTTATAGGAGGCATGGGCCTTGCTGGAGTCAAAGCTGTAGCCCAGGGAGAACGCGGGATCGGGAGAAGAGGCAGTGATGCCGCCCATGTACAGCTCGCCGTTGCCGGAGTGTACCTTATCGTTATAGGTCGCGGTCTCGGTGGCGTCCAGGACCACGTCAACATTCAGGTTCTCCTTCCACATCTGCTGCAACACGACGCCCACACGGTCACGCTCAGTAGACGCGGCATAGCTCAGAGTGATCTGGAATCCGTCGGGATAACCGGCTTCCGCCAGCAGGGCCTTGGCGCCCTCGGGGTCATAATCGGGGACCAGGTCCTGCAGCTTGTCATCGTAGGCCCAGGAGTTGCCCGGGAGGGGGATCTTGGTGTACTTCGCCACACCTTCCGCAAAGGCTCCGTCAATGAGGGCCTGGCGGTCGGTGGCCATGGACAGGGCCTGCCGGACCCGCGGATCCGTGGTCGGGCCGTTCTCATAGCTGAAAGCGATCATATTCATCTGCACCTTGTTGAGGGACACCAGATCCAGATCGGGATTATCCATGACCTGTTGCAGCGAATCCGTGGACAGGGACAGCGCCAGGTCGATCTCGCCGGTGATCAGCGCGTTCAGCCGCTGGTTGGGATCCTGAATGACCTTGAACACCACTTTGTCCAGGTGGGGACGGGCTCCCCAGTAGTTCTCATTTCGGACCATGACCGTCTGCTGATCGATCTCATGGCTCTCCAGCTGGAACGCGCCGGTGGAGATCACATGGGCGCCGAACTCATCGCCCCAGCCTTCCGCCTCTTCCTGCGGAACAATGATAAAGTTGGGAAGCGTGATCTCGTACAGCAGCGTTGCGGTGGGCTGATACAGAGTAAAGGTGACCTCGTTCTCACCGGTGGCCTCCACCTTCTCGACGAAGCCCAGCGTGTTGTTCACGTGCTGCTTGTTGCGCATAAAGGAATAGGCCACGTCTTCCGCTGTCATCAGACGTCCGTCCTGGTATTCGCCCTTCTGGAAGTGGACGTCGTCCCGCAGCTGGAAGACCCACTGCAGGCCATCATCACTGGTCTCCCAGGAGGTGGCCAGGTTGGGCAGATACTCGCCCTTCCCCTCGGGGTCGTGAATGATCAGAGTGTCGCCGAGCTGCTGGCAGGCCACATACGCGTTATAGCCCGAGATCTTCATCGGATCCAGCGAGGTGGGTGCCTTATCCATGGAGATGGTCAGCGTTCCTCCGTCGACCGCCTCTCCGGCCTTGCTCTCATTCAATTTGTCTTCGGAGGAAACAGGAGCCTTACTTGGAGCCGCTCCGGTGTTTTCGGGAGATGTCTGGGGATTTTTGGTGCCGCATCCGCTGATGGTACCGGCCAAAACCGCAGTGGCCAGCAAGAGTGAAGCCAATTTCCTCATAGAAATACTGATTCTCGCCATTTCTTTCACACCTTTCTTTTTCTCCTGTCTCGTGCTTATGTCTGTCTTTCCTGTGCAGGGCTTTGTACTTGCGGCTGACCGGCGTTCCAACATATTGCATAAATATGGATTTGCTGTTGCAAACTCCGGAAACCGTGTAAAGTTTCCCCCGAAAACAGGATAGCATAAAAGCATTTTTAGATGAAACACCTTTTCCCCTACATGTTTCACAGCCATTTTGCTGTTATCCGCTTTCTGTTTTGTGCAAACTATTGTATGAAATAAAATTGTCGCTTGTCTATGTACACCCGGGCTTTAATTATGTTAATCTATCTGTGTATGTAAAATACACTGCATTGATTTTACAAAAGCATCTGTCTGCTAAATCAATTGCATTGTTTTCTTTCAAATCTCGCAAAATGATCTTCGATACTGCGGAGGAAGGTACAAGTGAATTTTTTAAATCTGGAGTATTTCCTGGTCGCCGCAGAGGAGCTGAATTTTACCCGGGCAGCAAAGCGCCTGTATATTTCTCAGCAGTCTCTCAGTAACCACATTGCAAAACTGGAAGAATACTTTTGTGCTCCCCTGTTCGACCGTTCACCCCCGCTCACCCTCACGAAAGAGGGCGCTTGCCTGGTGCAGCACGCAAAAAAGATGCTGCGCGCAAGGGAAGAAGCCGCAAAAGAAATCAATGACATCCGCGACTTCAAATCCGGTGATCTTACCATCGGCTGTACCAGACTTTGGGGGCGCGTCATCCTCCCCTATGTTCTTCCGGTCTATAATCGGCTCTTTCCAAATATCCGCCTTCATCTGCTGGAAGGAACCACAGAAGAGGTGGAGGCCAGCCTTCAGCACGGAAAAGTGGATCTTGGGATCGGCTATGTCCCGTCCGATTGCAGCAACCTGACCGTGGATATCATCTGCAAGGAAAAAATGGTCCTTTTGGTACCATTTCCGCTTTTGGAGCAAATATATCCCCACAATCTGCGGGAGATCAAATTGGCCCTGAAAGAAACATCCGATGTTACTTTGTTGAAAGACTGTCCCTTTTTGATCATGGACTCCTCCTCCAGTATGGGGGCCGCCACCAATAACATCTTTCGTTCCGCCGGCTTTACACCCCAGATCGTGCTCCAATCCCGCAATGTGGAGACCCTTCTCACCCTTTGCTTTCAGGGAATGGGCTGCATGTTCTGCCCTGAAGTGCTGGTGGCTGAGAGTATTTTCCGCAAGAACGCGCAGCCGGCAGATTCTCTGGGCATCTACCCTCTTTTTTATCAGGAGGCCCAGCGGCAGCTCTCCATCAGCCACCTGAGCAACAAATACCTTTCACATGCAGCAGCGGAGTTCATCCAGCTGACAAAAGAGCGCATGGATATGACCCCGTTTCATCTTTCGACTTTACCCTGATGCTGCACGGCACAGCCGGCAGACGTATCTGCAAATCCATTTTGTGTCCTGACAAACTACGGTTTCACGGCGGTCCCGGATAGGCCGCAAAAAACCGTAGTTTGTCAGGACACAATTCTTTTATAAAGCGCTGAGGCCGGAACATGGGGCGCCGCCTTCCTCTTTACAGTAAAAATGCTGTCGCATAGCGAGCTAAAAAGCTGATTGTGTCTCCATATTAAATATGTTTAAATAAAAATACAAGTTTCCCCTGTTTTGCCCCGTAATTTGACTGTTAAAACATAGCATTTGTTTTACGGCAGGAGGTCATACCATGGCGGATCCGATCACAGCTTTATGCCAACAGGTATCAAAAGAAGCCGTCTCCTGGCGAAGACGGCTTCACGAATTGCCCGAACTTGGATTTCAGGAGTTTAAAACGTCTGAGTTTATCGAATCTCAACTGCGCGCTTTTGGCGGGATCGAAGTATGGCGCCCCACTCCCACCGGCGTCGTCGGCATCCTTCAGGGACAAAGGCCCGGCAAGACCGTGGCATTCAGGGCAGATATCGATGCACTGCCTATCCGGGAAGATCCCGCGCTGGATCCCTGCTCCCATGTGGACGGCGTCATGCACGCCTGCGGTCACGACGGCCATACCGCCACTCTGCTGGGTACGGCAAAGGTCCTGAGCCGGCTGCGGGAACAGCTTGCGGGGAAAATCCTCTTTCTGTTCCAGCCCGCGGAAGAGTGTCCCCCCGGCGGCGCCGCCGCCTTCGTCAAGGCGGGCGTGCTGAACGGCGTGGATATGATCTTTGGTATGCACTACCACGTTCCGGAAGATCCGGGGGTCTTTCTGGTCAAGCCCGGCCCGCTGTTTGCCTCCACATATTCGTTTGACATTCAGATCATCGGCAAGGGGGCCCATGCCGCGTTTCCGCAGTCCGGCGTGGACACGGTCCTGCTGGCGTCCAACGTCGTGGTCGCCCTGAACGGCATCATTCCCCGCAGCATTGACAATGCGCAGCGCTGCGTTTTGACCGTGACCGGCATCCAGAGCGCGTGCTCCTACAACAGTATCCCCGACGTGGTCCACCTGCTGGGCACGATCCGTATGCTGGACCGTCGCTGTGAGGCAGATCTCCTGACAAAAGTGCGCGGGGTCATACAGGGCCTGTGTAGCACCTACCACGCGCAGTGCGAGATCGACATCCGAAAAGGATATGACCTGGTCGAGAGCACCCCCAGGATCGCGGAAGCTGTGCGCAGCGTTCTGGCCGCTCATTTTGGCAGCGGCAAGGTAATCGAGCCGGTACCGCTCATGGGGGGAGAGGATTTTTCCGCCTATCTGCACGAAGTGCCCGGATGCTATTTCCGCGCCGGCACCCGGAAGGTGAAGCCGGACGGAAGCGTTGCTCCCCCCCACTCCGGCGGATACCAGTTCAATGACGAATCCCTCCCCTATGCCATCGAAGCCCAGACGCGCATCCTCCTGGAAGTCCCCGCTATGATCGAATGACCAGTGACGAGAAAGGTTTTTTACGATTATGGATAAAAATACATATCAAAACTACACGGAAATCCTGAAGCAGGAGCTGATCCCTGCACTGGGCTGTACCGAGCCCATCGCCATCGCCTATGCCGGGGCGAAGGCCCGGGAAGTGCTGGGCACGATGCCCGCATCGGTCCAGATCCGCTGCAGCGGCAATATCATTAAAAACGTCAAGGGCGTTACGGTCCCAAATTCCGGCGGCCTGCGCGGGATCGACGCCGCCGCCATCCTGGGGATCGTGGGCGGAGACCCCTCCCGGCAGCTGGAGGTCCTCCAGTCTGTCTCTCCCGAGGATATCCGCCAGACGCAGTACCTTCTCAAGCAGGATTACTGTACGTGCAGTTTGGCTGAGGATGTGGAAAATCTCTATATTTTCATCACTGTGGCCGCTGGTGAGCAAAGCGCCTCGGTAGAGATCAAATCACATCACACCAATATCACAAAAATCATAAAAAATGGCCAGGTGCTTTTTTCCCAGCAGGATCCTGCATCAGCGGCACAGCGGCCAAAGGTCGATAAGTCCTGCCTGAATGTGCGGGACATCCTTACTTTTGCCGAAAACGTCGAACTCTCAGACCTTGCAGAGATCCTTCAGCGCCAGATCGATATGAATACGCGGATCGCCCAGGAAGGGCTTGGCCATCCCTATGGAGCTCAGGTGGGGCACACGCTGCTGAAATACTATGACGCCTCCGATGTGCGTATCCGCGCCTGCGCCATGGCAGCCGCCGGGTCTGACGCCCGTATGAACGGCTGTCCCCTTCCCGTGGTGATCAACTCCGGCAGCGGCAATCAGGGCATGACCGTCTCACTTCCCATCATCGAATACGCGAAAGAGCTCGGAAAGAGCCGCGAACAGCTGCACCGCGCACTGATCGTAGGAAATCTGATCGCCATCCTTCAAAAATACTACATCGGCAGTCTGTCCGCATTCTGCGGCGCGGTCTGCGCCGGTACCGGCGCCGCCTGCGGCATCTGCTATCTGCACGGCGGCGGATACGAAGACATCTCCCGCACGATCACCAATACGCTCTGCAATGTGGGGGGCATCGTCTGCGACGGCGCCAAGTCCTCCTGCGCCGCCAAGATCGCCGCGTCGGTCAACGCGGGGATCCTAGGCTTCCTGATGGCTTTCCACGAAAAAAACGCCTTCCAGCCCAGGGAGGGCATCGTTCAGAACGACGTGGACAGCACCATTCGAAGCGTCGGACGTGTAGGCCGCGAGGGGATGCATGCGACCGATATCGAAATCCTTCATATCATGTTGGGGAACTGAATACCAGCCCCTGACAGCCTGCGGGCAGCTTCAGCGGAGCTGCACGGTCTTGTACCGTGCAGCTCCGTTTTTTTCGCCGGCCACACCTGTCCGGCAGCTTTCAGGCGGTCGGATGACAGAAAAATGCGGTCATTTTTGTGATATTCAACAAATTTCGAGCTTGTTGAAATTTCTAATTGCATTTTTAGGCAAGAGCGGCTATAATACAGTTAATCAATCATCAATGATGGTTGAAGAGATCGTGGAATATGAGAAAGGAGAAACAAAATGGACTATCTCAAAATAGCAAACAGCGGCTGGATGTGGTTTGCTGTCGCCATCCCCATGGCTGTCCTGGCATGGCAGGTCGTTCTGCTCCTCAGGCGCTCCCTCAGGGACGGCAGGCGCATGGGTGTGAAGAATGACCAGATCAAGAGCGCCGTCATCGCCTCCGCCTCCGCTTCCGTCGGCCCTTCTGTCTCTATCCTCGCCGGCATGGTCTCGCTGATGGTCATGATGGGCGCCCCCATTGCGTGGCTGCGCCTCTCTTACATCGGCGCGGTCATGTTTGAGATGACCTCCGCCGATGTGGGCGCCCAGGCGGTGGGCGTCACCTTCGAGCAGTCGGCCATGACCGCAGAGGCCTTCGCCAATGGCGTCTGGGCCATGATCCTGGGCAGCATCGGCTGGATCATCGTGTCCGGTCTCTTCACCCACAAGATCGACGGTCTCCGCACCAAGCTGGCCGGCGGCAACGCCAAGGCCCTTCCCATCATCACTGCTGCCGCCACCCTGGGCTGCTACTGCAGCCTGACCTTCAACAAGATGTATCCCGTCACAGTGGACAACAAGAACATCTTCGCCGTCATCGGCGGCGCGCTGACCATCTGGCTGCTGACCATGTGGAATAAGAACCGCAAAGCCAAGTGGGTCTCCAACTGGAGCGCCACCATCGCCATGATCGTGGGCGTGGCCTTTGCCTGTATTTTCTAAAAGGAGGGAACCAATATGAACGAGACTCCCAGCACTCAGCAGATATACGATAACGAATATATCCCCTACAGCGTCAAATGGGGCCGCCTGACCAGCCTGATCGGCGTGGTGGCCAGCTTCGTGCCGGTGGTCGTCCTGGCCGTGGTATTCGACATCATGCCCGCCTTTGACGCCATCGTCACCGCCGCCACGATCCGCATCAGCGCCTGCCTTGTGTACTACTTCATCGAACCTATCTCGTTCCAGCCTGTTCTGGGCATTCCCGGTACTTACATGGCCTTCCTGTCCGGCAACATCTCCAACCTGCGCGTGCCCTGCTCCTCCGTCGCCCAGAAGGCCGCCGGCGTGGAAGAGGGTACGCCTCAGGGCGCCGTGGTCTCCACCATCGGCGTCGCGGTATCCATCGTCGTCAACCTGGCCATCCTGACTCTGGGTGTCATCCTGGGCGCTCAGATCATCTCCCTGATCCCCGCCTCCCTGGTCAGCGCGCTGGTCTACCTGGTGCCCGCCCTCTACGGTGCCATGCTCATGCAGATGATCCTCTACTCCCCCAAGATTGCCCTCATCGCCGTGCCTCTGGGCGCCATCACCCTGGCCATCAGCAAGACCGGCCTCTTTGACAGTTCCATGGCCATCCTTATCAGCGTGTTCGGTTCCATCATTATCGGTCGTCTTTTGATGAAGACGGGGTGGCTCGATGATCAAAAATAACGAAAAAGCCTGTTTTGCGTCTGTTGACTCCAGAGAGGACGCTCTCATTGCACTGTCCAAACAGATCTGGGAATATGCCGAACCCGGCCTCAAAGAGGTCAGATCTTCCAGGGCCATCGCGGAATACCTGGAATCCGAGGGCTTCCGCGTCCAGCTGGGCGTGGGCACTGTCCCTACCGCCATCTGCGCGGAGTACGGCTCCGGCCATCCCGTGATCGCCTATCTGGGCGAGTATGACTCCCTCCCCCGCCTCAACCAGGTGGTCACCGATCACAAGCAGCTCAGGTACCCTGAGGAACCCGAGCGCTCCGGGCACGGCTGCGGCCACAACAACCTGGGCGTGGGCTCCGTGGGCGCCGCTGTTATGCTCAAGGACGCCATCGCCGCCGGCAAGGTCAAGGGCACGGTCCGGTTCTACGGCTGCCCCGCCGAAGAGCTTCTGGTGGGCAAGGTCTTTATGGTGCGCGACGGCGCGTTCAAGGACGTGGACTGCGCCATGACCTGGCATTCCCACGCTTACAACGGCGCCTGGGGCGCGTGCTATACCTGCATGAACTCTGTCAAGTTCCACTTCCACGGCAAGGCCGCCCATGCCGCCGGCCATCCCTTTGACGGCAGAAGCGCCCTGGACGCTGTGGAGCTGATGAACGTCTCCGCCAACTACATGCGTGAGCATGTAAAGCCCGACGTGCGTATCCATTACGCCACCATCTGCTCCTGCGCCCCCAATGTGGTGCCCGACGAGTGCTCGGTGTGGTACTACATCCGCGCCCCGAAGCGCAGGGATGTGGATGAGGTCTACAGCTGGCTGTGCGACTGCGCCAGGGGCGCCGCCCTCATGACCCAGACGCGCTTCGACATCGAGTTCCTCACGGGCTGCAGCGAGGTGATGCCTAACGACGTGCTGGAAAAGGTCATGCTGGAGGCCTATCAGGACACCGGCGCACCCAAATTCACAGAGGATGACTACGCCTTTGCCAAAAAGATGGCAGAGACCTACCCCGAAGTACTGGCCCGTGACCGCAAGGTCATGAAGGAAGAGTACGGCGTCAACGGCGATGACAAATTCCTCTGTGATGTGGTGTTCGACCGGGTCATCGAAGACCGGCTGGTGGCGCCGGGCTCCACCGACGTGGGCGATGTCAGCCATGTGGTGCCCACCTATCAGATCTATGTGGCCGGTCAGGGCATCGGATGTCCCGGCCACTCGTGGCAGATGACGGCATACAGCGGCCACCATGTGGGCTTTGCCAGCATGCTGTGTGCGGCAAAGGTGCTGGGCCTCTCCGGCCTGCGTCTGCTGGAGAATCCCCAGCTGGTCCAGGATGCCTGGGACAACTTCCATCAGAACCAGACGGAGCCCTATGTCAGCCCCCTGCCGGCCGACCTTAAGCCGGATCTGGAGCAGGTAAAAGAAAACTGACCTGTTGCGGGAAACAGAAAAATCTGGGTTGATTGTAAAATCAAGTTGGACACTTGAGTAAAAAATCCATAGTGATTTCTCTCCCCGTGGTAGAATGAAGTTACCACACAACTTCTACAGAGGGAGGGCAATCAC
>NZ_JBQHUB010000043.1:0-23090 GCF_052065415.1 Pseudoflavonifractor sp. HCP28S3_F10
ATTTTTACGGTGAAACAACCTTACAATACTACGATTTACAACACGGCGCTTTATATGAGATTGAGCCGGGACGATGAACTGCAAGGAGAAAGCGGGAGTATTCAGACACAAGAGTTACTATGTAGAGGGTGGTTTCTCCCACCTAATACATATGACTGCGGCTCATTTGTGGTGAATGGAACAGCAGTTGTAGGAAAGGAGTAAAAAAGCCCTTATAACCGCTAAAAAACAACACCAAAAGGAGCTGATTCTTATGAAATCTCTATTTGAAGAAATGGGCGGCACTTACCGTCAGGAGGGTGATTATCTTATCCCGAACCTTGCGCTGCCGGACGAACCAGAATACCAGATCGGCAAGTACGGGCGTATGCGTCGCAGCTATCTGAAAGAACATCGTCCAGTTCTCTATGCAAACTTGCTCACAAGCGGAACGCTGCATCGTCACCTTGCCGAGATCGACCAAGCCTGCAATGAGCGCATGGCAATCATCGTTTCTGATATGGCGAAGCAGGAGGGTGTGACCGAAGCACTCAAGGCCGCCGAGCAAATGGAATGGGTGCGCCGCATGAACAGCATCCGCAATCGTGCGGAGGAAATCGTTCTGACCGAGCTCGTATATGAATGACAAATGCCCGTTATTGGCTGTACGGCCGATAGCGGGCATTTCTGCGTTTTAATCCTTTTCCTCGGTGCTGGCTACAAGTCGGTCAAAATCGCTCTGATACTGCCGATCCTGAATGACACGGTATTTCTCAAATTCGCTCTCGGCAAAGGCTTTTGCAATGGCTGCTGTCACTTTTCCTTTATGATGCAGCACTTCTTCCTCGTTGAACTGCAAAAACGCATCCAGCCGTGCGACCCAATCCCGCATATACATGATGTTTCCACGGCGTGCCTGCCGCTCGGCATAATCAAGATACATCGTGACGATCTCGTTCAGGCTTCCTATCTCGGTTTCGTCCAAGTAGTTCTTCGCTATCACAACATCGGATTTTCGGATTCTGCCGCCCGGTGCATTTTTCCATGTTGTCAGGCCCATATTCGGTTTCGTGCTGTCTGCCCGGTCGTAGATGATCTCCGCTGCGGTGTGCTTTGTAATTGCGTAATGCAGTTTGTTTTGTACGGTGGCGAAAAATTCTTTTGTCACAGGGCTGTCCACGTCATAGTCTGCGCTGCATTGGGAATAGATATCCGTGATTTTCTGATAAAAGCGCCGTTCACTGGCGCGAATATCACGGATGCGCTCCAGCTGTTCCTCAAAATAATCCTTCCCGAAGAAGTTCTGCGGCTCTTTCAGGCGCTCATCGTCCATGACATAGCCCTTGATAATATACTCCTTCAATATCCTGTTTGCCCATATGCGGAACATGGTGGCCTTTTTGGAGTTCACCCGATAACCGACCGCAATAATCGCATCCAGATTATAGTACCGTGTGGGATATTTTTTCCCGTCTGCCGCAGTTGTTTCCAAAACGGAAACAACTGAATCCTCCATCAATTCACCGGATACAAAGATATTCTTCAGGTGCTTTGAGATGGCCGCTTTCTGCACCTCAAACAGCTCCGCCATCTTTGCCTGCGTCAGCCATAAATTCTCCTGATATAGCAGAATTTCAACCTTGACATCGCCGTTATCGGTCTTGTAAAACAAAATTTCTCTTGTCTCGTATGGGGTAAGTGCCATATTCTCATCCATTCTCTTTATCCTCCCGGCTCTTTGCCCGTGTTTTATAGACATTATACTGATTCTTGCACCGGGCGCTGCAAAACGCGGAGTTGGCCCGGCTGCCGAGGAATACCTTCTGGCAGTGCTTGCACAGCCGCAGGGGTTTTGTATCGTCCACCAGCATAAAGCTGAACATCATCTGGATGCCCAGCAGCAGGGAATGGAAGTCCCAATAGATGGTCGGTTTCTCCAGCAGTTCGATATGATAGGTAGGCGCAATGCCGCCGAAGGCAGCCATGGCCTTGCGGTAAAGATTTCTTGTGTCCTCATCAATGCTGTCGTAGTCGTTATAGTACAAAACAGAGGTAGTCAGCGTGAACGCCCAATCCTTGAACTGCTGCGCCACCCAATCATACGGTTCTGCATATTCCCGCTGGAAGCTCATGTTCTTTGCCATCGGCTCATCCATGAAGGTCATGGTCAGGGCAATCATCATATTATCCCCGGAAACATTCCAACTGGATTCCACGCCTTTTTTCACTACATCCAATTTGTCAAAGGGATAGAACAGGGCAAGGTAGTCCTCTGTTGCCATGCTTTCTTCCTTGATGAAGTGATTCTTCGGCAGATAGACTGCCTCATAGTCCATAAAGGACGGCGTGGTGGGCAGCGCCGTCATCAGCCCCAACAGACCATAATGGGTCACAAAAGCCAGAATTGCCTT
This sequence comes from Pseudoflavonifractor sp. HCP28S3_F10, assembly GCF_052065415.1. Taxonomy (NCBI): domain Bacteria; kingdom Bacillati; phylum Bacillota; class Clostridia; order Eubacteriales; family Oscillospiraceae; genus Pseudoflavonifractor; species Pseudoflavonifractor sp. HCP28S3_F10. The sequence continues at coordinate 2,391 of NZ_JBQHUB010000043.1, forward strand.
TTCCACCTCATCCTCCGGGCTGCGGTTCATCATCAGCATCCCTACGTTCAGCGCCTCCAGCACCATCTCGGAGGATTCCTTCAGCGGGTTATAGACATCGGGCTTTGCCGTCTTTTCCGGCGTGATATAGCGTTTCCCGTCCTTACCGGTCTTGATCTCATAGCGGTCATACCGCACCCAATGGGAACGGGACTGCGCAAACAGATTATTCATAACGCTGTTCCTCTCAATTCGTAATCCATCTATATATTAACCATATTACCATTGTATCAACCGTCCTTGACATCGTCAAGGGCGGCTTTCTTTTTTCTCGGTTTTGTTTTGTTCTCCCGGCGGATCACGGCATCCTTGCCCATGGTTTGCATCGACGCTTCATATTTCTCCATGAATTCGCGCTCCCGCAGGGTAATGCTGTAGTCCTTCTCCAGCTTTTCACTCAGATGCTCATACATCCGCTTTTGCAGCTTTTTTTGAATGGTCATCCGCAGCTTTCGGATATTCCGGTCGGATTGTCCACGGATGGCTGCAAGCCTTGTGGTGCTGTATTGCTTGACAAACAGGTAATACAGCACCTCCTTCTGCTCATCACTGAGGGTGAAAAAGAGCTTGGAGAGAAAACGGTTCGCAGTCAGCTCGTGCAGCTCGTAGGGGCAGGAGAAGATGATGTCGAGAAAATTTCCCTGACAGAGCTGGCGGAACCTCGGCAGATTCATCCAGAAGGGAGCAATCTTCGGATCAGGTACAGCCTGAAACTCCAACGGAACATCCCCGCGCAGGTTTTCGTGGTCACGCTCCCGGCGCTCCCGGTTCCTGTCCAGCTTGTTCCACTCGTCTACCACAGTCAAAAAATCCGATTCTGTCCGGGCTGCTTCCTCTAAACGCTTCAACGCCTCTGCACGAATTTCCCGCTTGAGTCGTTTTTCGCTGGTGGGCGCGGCTTCTTCCTCCTCGTCCTCCAGCTCGGTATCATAGTCTCTGGGATGCTCGTCCTGCTCCAGCTCGCTTTCCAGCTCAAGAGTACGTTCCTCGGTAAGCGCTTCCTCCAGCGTCTCGTCCACCGGCGGACCGTCAGACGCATCCTCCCAATCGGCAAAGCTGTCCGCATCCATTTCAAGGTCGTTTTCCTCTATTTGCTCCTCGGTATCTTCTTCCTCATCGGAAAAATCATCATCCAGCAGCAGTTCATCCTCCCATGGTTCCACGGCAGCTTCACCTCCCCGAAAAAATATTTTTCTTTTTTTCAAAAACAGTTCCGATTTACACCCCTTATTTCTCCTATTAGTAGATGGAGTAATCTTATAGCAGAATACACAGATTACTTTTGGAATCGCCAGCGAAGAAAAGGAGGATATGGAGCATGAAAAAGCAGCAGAAAGACACGGTTGGCTTACAGCCAACGGAACCAACCACATTATATCAAAAACCAACCAATCACGCAAGGAGGATGCCTATGGAGCAGAACAAACGAGAACAGTTTATCATTCGCCGGATCGGCGGCACCACCTACAAGGTCAGGGTCGTGTTCAACGAAAGCGGCGGCGAGACCATGGAGGATAAAATTTTGCGGATTGTACGCAATGATATGGTTACAAACGACGGAACCTATGGTATAATGGAGACACCACAAATGAGCCGACAGTCTGAAAGGAGCGCATCATGAGTGCGAAACAGACTGAAAGCAAAATCACCGCTCTCTATGAGCGGCTGTCCCGCGACGATGACAACGCCGGGGACAGCAATTCCATCGTGAATCAGAAAAAATACCTCGAAAGCTATGCCCAGCAAAGGGGCTACACCAACTGTCGGCACTATACCGACGACGGCTGGAGCGGCGGCAACTTTGAGCGTCCAGCGTGGAAGCAGCTCATCGCGGATATTGAGGCAGGCAAGGTTGCTCATGTGATCGTCAAGGATATGAGCCGGGCGGGGCGAGACTATCTGCAAACCGGATTTTACACGGAGGTATTCTTCCGGCAGCACGGCGTTCACTTTGTTGCCATCGCCAACAGCGTGGACAGCGATGACCAGAACAGCAATGAATTTGCCCCCTTCCTCAACATCATGAACGAATGGTATCTGCGCGATCTGAGCCGCAAGCAGAAAACCGCCATTCGTGTCAAAGGGGAATCCGGCAAGCCTACCACCAACTGCGCCATCTATGGCTACAGGAAAGACCCGGAAAACAAATACCATTGGCTGATCGACGAGGAAGCCGCCGCCGTGGTGCGCCGCATTTTCCGCTTGACCATTGAGGGCAAAGGCCCATACGATATTGCCCGTATTCTTTTTGAGGATAAGGTGGAAACACCTGCTGTGTACTTCGGCAAGCAGGGCAAGGGCATCTGGAAAAGCAAAGAGGAATTTTCCAATCCCTATAACTGGAGCGGCTATGTCGTGGGACAGATCCTCTCCAAGCCGGAGTATATGGGGCATACGGTGAATTTCCGCTCCCACAAGCAGTCCTATAAAGATAAAAACGCCGTGATGAATCCCAGGGAGGACTGGCTGATCTTCGAGAATACCCACGAGGCCATTGTGGACAGGGAAACATGGGAGCTTGCACAAAAGCTCCGCAAGACGCCCAAGCGCATCGACACGCTGGGTGAAGCGAATCCGCTGACCGGCCTTTTGTACTGCGCCGATTGCGGCGAGAAGATGTATAATCACCGCTCCAAAGGCGGCACAGAGAACAATCCCTATCCATCTGACTTCTTCGATTGTTCCTCCTATACCCTCGCCCGCCAGAAGCGTACCGCCGCCTGCTGCGGCCACTATATCACGACCAAGGCCCTGCGCACACTGATTCTGGACACCATCCGCACGGTCAGTACCTTTGCGATTTCCAATCAGGCGGCGTTCATGGAAAAGGTGCGCTCCGCCTCCCAGCTCCGGCAGACGGAGGCGGCCAAGGACGCCAAGCGAAGGTTGAGCAAGGACAAAAAGCGCATTGCTGAGCTGGACACCATCATCAAAAAGCTCTATGAATCCTTTGCCGTCGGGCGTATCACCGATGAACGCTTTGACAGTCTGCTGGCAGATTATGAAGCGGAGCAGAAAACGCTGCAAGCCTCTGTCGCAGAAGCAGAAGAAAAGCTGTCCGCTTTCGCTGAAGACACCGCCCGCGTGGAGCAGTTTCTGGAGCTGGCGAAGAAGTACACCGATTTTTCTGAGCTGACCACGCCCATGATCAACGAGTTTATTGAGAAAATCATCGTCCACGCCCCGGAGCGCATCGACGGTGACCGGGTGCAGGAGGTGGAGATCCACCTTCGCTTTATCGGGCAGTTTGAGCTTCCCGCGCCGGAGCTGACCGAGGAAGAAATCAAGCGGCAGGAGCAGCTCACGACATCGCGTGCTACTACCATTATAAAGGCTCTGATTTAGCCGGACTCCTTCACCGTGACGGTGGACTTGTTTATCCGTGAAGATGGACCGGAAACTCCGTGCAAGTGGACTTTATAACCCGAAATTTACAAATATAGGGACGCGAAAGAAAGCAGGTGAAAGAAAAGATACCTCACTGTAATATAAGGTTTGCTGACCCACGACAGTTAGCAAATCCATTACAAGAGAGGTAACGGTGATGGTACGACCAGTTCGGAAACCTCTACGACCTATGAGTATATCCTCCATATTACTATCACCAGCAAGACCGCAGAACAGCAGGCCGATGAATACGGCTTTACAGCCGACCAAAAAGACATTATGGAAGAAATGCTGTCCAGGGAATTTCGTCCGATGATGTATATTCTTTTGGGCATATAATAATACATAAAGTTACTGGACATGGCTTTCCGCCAAGTGGTTACCAGCTTCAAAAGGCATCTTTTTTTATTCATTAATAATTAAATTTTATACATATAAAAAAACTCTTGATAATGACGTAACATAATGTGATAAGCAACCAAAAGGACAATTGTCAGAGCCAGAGCGAATTCATTAAAAAGGAGATCTGGTTTTACTACAGCTACATTTCAGCCGAGGAAGGTGTGAGGTTTCTGCCTGCAGCCATTACATCGGTCATGACTGGTATGGTGAATCCTTGTAAAGTTTCCCGATGCGGTGAATTTGTTTGAGTACGAGGATTATCTGAAACTGCCGACCATGGAAAACGCTTAGGTAGGACATAGATCACAGCCTTTAATGTAACAAGGATTACCGTCGCAGAGGCCGAATGGATGAAGAAGATTCACCGCTTTTCTTTATGGCGTATGCAAATATCTTTCAATACTGTAATAAAATTATTTTCATATATAAATTGACTAACTCAGTCAATTGTATTATAATATAAATTGACTGAATTAGTCAATTTATATTTAGCTTAGATTATTTAGATAGAAGGTGTAAATTTATGTTTTCAAAATTTCAGAGTTTAAAACCTGAAAAGCAAGAGCGAATATTAAATGCAGCGATAAAAGAATTTGCAAAAAAAGGTTATAAAAATGCAGTTACAGATGAAATTGTTAAGGAAGCCAATATTTCAAAAGGGGCGCTATTTCATTATTTTAACAATAAGAGGGATCTGTATTTATTTTTATATGACTATTCTTTAGAGATTGTTATGGATGAGTTTTTTGGGAGAATAGATTTGAAGGAAAAAGATATCTTAAAAAGACTGCGTCAGGTTTTACTTATTGAATTTATGCTCGTAAATAAACATCCTGACATGCTTGACTTTACTAAGTCTGCTTATTTTGAAAGCTCCGATGAAGTAAAAAATGAATTAGAGTCCAGAAATAAAGAATATCTTACAAATGGCTACAGTAAAGTGCTGAGCAATTTTGATAGTACTAAGTTTAAAGAGGGAACGGACATTAAAAGAGCCGTGAATGTTATTATCTGGACCATGGAAGGCTTCGCAGCCAAAAAAAAGGAAGAGATAAGAGAAAGCCCTATAACCGATCTTGATTTTGATGAAATCCTATTGGAACTGGATATTTATTTTAAATTATTAAAAGACTGTTTCTATAAGTAAAAAGGAGGAATTTGGTATGGGAAATATGGTCAAAAGTTTTAAAGATTTGACTCCTGACCTTCAGGCATTTGCAGGAGGAAAAGGCGGTATGCTTTCTAGGATGTTTCAGGACGGGTATCCTGTTCCTGAAGGTTTTGTCGTTTTACCGTCAGCTTTTCAGAAGGAGAAGCTGAATGCGGAAGCTTGGAATGAGATAAGGGATTATCTGAATACCATTAGGAAGAAGCATGAGGGGGCGCTGTTTGCAGTAAGGTCATCCGCTTTAAGTGAAGATTCAGCACAGGCTTCATTTGCAGGAGAGTTTGAAACTGTTCTTAATGTTAAAACAGATAAAGAAATACAGGAAGCAATCTATACAGTTTTTAGATCAAGAGAGTCGGAGAGAGTAAAGGCATACAGTTCTGTTCAAGGAATGGAACAATCTCATCAGATTGCTGTGGTAATTATGCTTATGGTGCAGTCTGAAATTTCGGGCGTATTGTTCACTGCTGATCCGATTACCGGCAGTCACACAAGCATGACAGGTAATTTTGTCTATGGATTGGGAGAGCAGCTGGTATCCGGGGAAGCCAACGCATATCCTTTTAAACTGATGAGGCCTAAAGGAAAATATGAGGGCCCAGAGGATTTTAAAAAGTATGCCTCAGAACTGTATAAGTACGCTGCTAAGCTTGTGAAGGAATTGGGATATCAACAGGATATTGAATGGGCTGTTGCAAAAGGGAAATTATATATGCTTCAAGCAAGGCCTATTACAACCCAGAAGACAGGTAATCTGGATACCTATGAATTGAATGATACTTTGGATGGAGATTACCTCTGGACCAATACCAATGTGGGTGAGGCTATGACCGATGTTTTTACTCCGCTTAGCTGGTCTGTGATAAGAGCGCTTGATGAGGAGCAAATGGTAGTTCCCGGATATTATTTATTCTCCGGTAATATCTGCGGAAGGATGTACTCCAATGTAAATATGGCTTTGTCAATATATCCGGCCTTTGGTAAGGACTATAAACCCGTGCTTAAAAAAATGAATGATATATTTGGACAGATGCCTGAAGGAATGAATATTCCGATTTATCCGTTTTCGGGGTTAGGATTAATAAAAGCAATGATGCCGGGAATAATGAATACCTTAAAAAAATCGAAGGAAGTTACGAAAGCAATGCCGCATTATTTTACGGATACGCCAAACTGGTGCAGAACAATGAAGGAACGCACTGAAGGAGCAAAGACGAATAAAGAATTACTGAACTTATGGAAGGAAGAACTTTGGCCTTATAACTGTAAGGCTTTGTGGGTTACCCGTTTCGCTCCCCGAAAAAAATTGACGGGATTATTTAAATTAAATGAAGAACTTCCAAAGCTTTTAGGGAAGGAAGACGCAAATACACTGCTGTCGAATTTAAGGGGAAGTTCTGAACTTGAAAGTCTTGGTCCGGTTATCGGGATATCAAAGATTATTAAGGGGGAATCGAGCCGGGAGGAATACCTTATGAAGTACGGTCATAGAGGTCCTCATGAGTTTGAGATATCCATACCTGATCCTGCTGAGGATAAAATTTGGCTTGAAAAACAGATAGAAGAATTTAAAAAGTCTAATATTGATGCTGAAGAACTTCTGAAGAAGCAGCATACCCAATATGAAAGAACGTTAAAAAAGCTTGAGGATCGTTTTCCGGGCAAAGCAAAAAAGATCAGCAAGCAAATTGCCGATGCTTCTGAAGGCAGCAATATAAGAGAAGCTGCCCGTTCAGAATGGACCAGAGTTTTCAGGGTTAACCGTGTTTTTGCACTGAAAGCGGGAGAACTCACAGGAATTGGAGACGATGTATTTTTCCTCTACATGGATGAAGTTCTGAATTTGCTTTCCGGAAACAAATCGGCGGTGAAGCATATTCCTGCCAGACGCAAAACCTTCGAAAAATATAAGACGCTGCCTCCATTGCCATCAATGATCCGTGGAAGATTTGATCCATTCAAGTGGGCAGAAGACCCAAATAGAAGAGTGGATTATTATGATCCGACTTTAACAACTGTTAGTGCGTCTGACTCTGAAACACTGAAAGGCTTTGCTGGCGCAACAGGCAGGATAGAAGGAATTGTGCGTGTTTTGACCAATCCGGAGGATGGGGAAAACTTTAAGCAGGGTGAAATATTAGTAGCATCAACCACGAATGTAGGCTGGACCCCTCTTTTCCCTAGAGCTGCAGCAATCATTACCGATATAGGAGCACCCTTGTCCCACGCTGCTATTGTAGCCAGAGAACTTGGTATACCTGCTGTTGTGGGATGCGGCAATGCTACCACACGACTTAAGACAGGGGACAGAGTACTTGTTGATGGTGGTCAAGGAGTTGTGCATATCTTGGATTGAACAACTGCTGTTGTCCCTAAAGGAGCTTCCTGTATGATTCAAATATAGGGACGCGAAAGAAAGCAGGTGAAAGAAAAGATACCTCACTGTAATATAAGGTTTGCTGACCCACGACAGTTAGCAAATCCATTACAAGAGAGGTATCTAAGATGAAGTCTACCACACAAAACGCAAAGATCGCAGCTATAACTGAAAAAACTTTGATCATTGGCATTGACGTAGGAAGTGAGACACACTTCGCACGGGCATTTAACTGGCGGGGATACGAGTTCTCCAGGAAACCGCTTGAATTCAGTAACACGGAGGAAGGGTTCGAGACGTTCCGGATCTGGATTGAGGAGCTGAAGGAAAAGCACGAAATGGACAAGGTAATACCGGGCATGGAACCAACAGGCCATTATTGGTTCAATCTTGGGAAGTTCCTGCAGGATAACAGTATGACTCCAGTGCACGTAAATCCACATCATGTCAAGAAATCGAAGGAACTGGATGATAACAACCCGGACAAGAATGACCGCAAAGATCCGAAAGTAATAGCCGGTCTGGTAAAAGACGGAAGGTATTTCCGGCCGTATATCCCGGACGGGGTCTATGCAGAGATCAGGGCATTATCAGGACTGCAGGTGCTCGCACAGAGCGAGATCACAAGGCTGAAGAATCGGATCGCCAGATGGTTCAGTATCTACTTCCCGAATTATAAAGACGTTTACGGGAATGTCGGTGCGGTGAGCGGTCTGATGGTTCTGAAGGCAGCGCCACTGCCGGAAGATATCGTAAAACTTGGTGTGGACGGTGTAAACCGGATCTGGAGGGATGCGAAGTTAAGAGGCGTCGGATTAAAGAGGGCTAAGACCCTGGTAGCAGCGGCGGAGCACAGCATCGGGAGCCGGGAAGCACAGGAAGCAGCCAGGATAGAACTGCAGATCCTGCTCTCAGACTATGAGATGCAGACAGCACGGGAAGCAGAATTGATGGCACTGATCGAGGAAAAGATCATAGAGGTGCCATACGTAGACAAGCTTCTGGAGATCAGGGGCGTAGGCCTGAAGACGGTGATCGGGTTTGTAGCGGAAGTCGGGGACATTACGCGTTTCGATGATCCCAGACAGCTCCAGAAGCTGGCCGGATACGCAATCGTCAAGGACGAATCCGGAAAGCACAAGGGAGAAAGCCACATTAGCTACCGCGGCAGAAAGCGACTGAGATATGTGCTGTATGAAGCGGCAGTCAGCGTGGTAAGCCACAGTCCGGAATTTAAGTCGATCCATCAGTATTACACGACAAGGGAGAAGAATCCTTTAAAGAAGATGCAGTCAATGATCGCGGTGGCATGCAAGCTGATCCGGGTGTTCTACCTGATCCTGCAGACCGGAGCGACTTATGATGCGGCAAAGCTGATGGGGGATATCCGGAGACCATTGGCGGCATAAGCAGCCGAAAACAACAGAGCAACTACTGCTTGCGGCCAGAGCCGGGGATCTGAACCACATCAGGGATCCGGTTCCGGTCACAAGCAGGAGACCGGCTCCCTTATGGGAGTGACGAAGGAAGAAGTTCATCAGGGAAACGTCCGCCGAAAGGTGCTGGTGAGCGGGAGCTGGAGTCAGCAAACAACAAAGAATGAGCCAGTAGTCGGCAGGAATTTATTCCATAGGGCACGACCCTGATGAGGAGCTAAGCTGACACCCTGGTTATGGGCAGGCGGAACGAAGGAAGTGAGGACCCATCGGGGAACCGAAGGTGATCCTGGTAGATACGGGAGGTGCGCTGCCATAGAGGGAAGGGTTATACAACGGCCATGAATATCAGGATAAATGACGTTCTGGTTCGTATACCCAAAACACCTCTATTCTCGTACCCGATACTCAGAGATGCCCACCCTTACGGCTCATTCAGTAGAGGTATACCGTTGAAAAATCCTTGATTTTCAAGGAAAAATCACTTGACATTATAGGGAGGATTTTTCACATGACGGATACGGAAAAGAAATTGTTGCAGGCACAGCACCGGTTAGAGGAAGCGCAGGCGCGGGATCGTGTCAAGGAGCGAAAAGCGAGGACACGCAGGCTCATTCAGGAGGGCGCGATTCTGGAAAAGGTGCTGCCGGAAGTGCGGACGGTGGAGCTGCCTGCGCTGGAGGATTACCTGATGCAGAAGCTGCCGCAGCACGATTGAATTCGCTGGGAGGTCTCCGGGAAACCGGGGGCCTTCCTCTTTTTTCTCCCGAAGGGCTCCCGAAGGGCGCACTTACTCACCACCCGAAGGGGCGGTGGTACTTGCCGTTGGCAAGCCGTGCGCTCTGCGAGGCAGATGCGGCTGCTGCGGCAGCCTCCAGACAATGCCACAGCACCTGCGGGCGCTGCTGTCATCGTCTGCGCAGACGGCAAATTCCCTGCGACAGGCGCAGAGAATTGGGGGTAGAAATTCTCTACCCCTGTTGCCGCCTGCCTACGCAAACCTGCCACCGGCAGCTTTGCCGCAGAGATGGACGGGCGTTCTGCCCGTCCATTTTCTCTTTTACGAAAGAGAAACAGAAAAAAGAAAACGAGGTGAACGAACGATGGCAATTTATCATCTGGAGGCAAAGGTGGTCAGCCGGGGCGCAGGGCGCTCCGCCGTGGCCGCCTCTGCTTACCTAAGCTGTTCCCGTCTCTACAACGATTACGATGGGATACAGCACGACTATACGAAAAAGCAGGGGCTTGTCTGGCAGGAGGTGTTTCTGCCGGAATACGCCCCGCAGGAATGGAAAGACCGGGAACAACTCTGGAACGCCGTAGAGGAAGTGGAGACTGCCAAGGACAGCCGGTTGGCGCGTGAATTCGTCGTTGCCCTGCCCATAGAGTTGAACCGTGAGGAACAGATCGAACTGCTGCAAGATTTTATCCGGGAGCAGTTCGTATCAGACGGAATGTGTGCCGATGCTGCCATTCACGACACGGATGGTCACAATCCCCACGCTCACATTCTGCTGACGGTGCGCCCGCTGGATGAACGAGGCAAGTGGCAGTACAAGACAGAGAAGGAATATCTCTGCATGAAAAACGGCGAGGAACGGGGTTTTACTGCCGCTGAGTTCCGGACAGCGCAGAATGATGGCTGGGAGAAGCAATATCCCTACAAAGTCGGCAAAAAGAAAGTGTATATGGTTCCTTCCAAGGCTGATGCACAGGGGCTTGTCCGGGCTGACAAGCATCCCAAAAGCACCCGCTACGGCAGACAGAATCCCATCTCTGAACGCTGGAACAGTGAGGAACAGCTTGCGTTATGGCGGGCGGCATGGGCGGATGTGTCCAACCGCTATCTGGAACGCGCCGGGCGGGAGGAACGCATTGACCACCGCAGCAACGCCGCACGGGGATTGGATAAGATTCCTACCATTCATGAGGGCGTGGCAGCGCAGGCGTTGGAGCGCAAGGGAATCATCTCCGACCGCTGCGAGATCAACCGGCAGATCAAGGCCGACAATGTGCTGCTGCGGGAGTTGAAAGCCGAAGTCAAGAAGCTGGCCGCACTGGTCGCCCGTACTGTTCCCGCCATTGCGGAGGGGCTGGAGAAGCTGCGCAGCCGTGTGATGATCTTCTGTTATCAGCTCTCTCATATTCGCAGCGGCAAAGCGCATATTCAAAAATCCCTTGCCGTATGGAAGCCGGAGCTGGAGCGTTACACCGGTCTGGTGCAGCAGATCAAGGAAAAGAGCAAGGAGCGCAAAGCGTTGGTTGCTGAGAAAAAGGAATTACCAGTATATCATGTGAAACGGCACAAGGCGCTGGCTGTCTGCATAGCCGAGCTGACGGAGGAATTGGAGGAACTGCGTTCCGAGAAGGCGCTTCTTTTGCAAAAATTTGAGTATGCGGAGGATGCAGGCGCAGAGGCGTTCCGCAAGGATATTGCCACCATGGAGGCCGGTCTGAAAAAGATAGAGGCGCAGGAGCAGAAATACTCTGCCGAGTTGGATAAGGCGCTGGCTGAATATGACGAGCTGAAAGCGCAGGCTGCGGATTTTGACCCGGTGGAGCTATACAAAGCACGGCAGGTCATTCGCCCTGTGCAGGAAAAGGCAGCAGAACAGCAGTTAGAGGATGCCATGCATGAGAAGCCATCTCTTATTATGCTGCTCAGTGCCAAACAGGAAACATCCCGCCTACTCAGAGAGGACCTGGAAGAACGGCAGGTGCGGCAACTCATTATGCACAGAAATCAAGAGCAGCACCAAAATTCTCACAGTAAACAAAAAAGAAATGACCCTGAGCGGTAATCGTGCAAAAGGCGGCGGCTCATACGTGCCGCCGCCTCTGTTAAAAAGTTGGTGTCAATCGTCGAAATCCTCAAATTCAGCGGTACTTTCGTTCCCGTGCTTAGCCAGCCATCCTTTCAGCGGACATGGCTTATCCTCTTCCAGATAGCCATATACCATGTGCGCAAGCAAGCCAAGAACGCCCGCACCGAAAACGAATTTCAGAAAGCCTCTGCACTTGCAGTGCTTCTTTTCACAACAGTCATGATTTGCCATCTTCATATTCATACCTCCATCAATTATGGTTTTCTTCCGCCCAGAGCTTTTCGGCTTCAGGCTTCCAGCAATCGGCATAGGCCTTGCACTTCTCGCACAGATGCTCGGCGCTTTCCGGAGCTTCGAGGTCGGTGGAGTGCGCACCGCTCTCTGCCACCATTTTCGGCAGCAGCTCCGGATTTTCCAGCATGGGGCAGGGCCGCAGGTGGTTGCCGTTGAAGGGCTGTCCCTTGCGGTAGAGTTTGAACAGCGGCTGCTGCAAGCACTCCAAAAAGCTCTTGTCTCGGATATTGGCGCTGGAATAGTGGATGAACACGCAGGGCTCCACATCGCCTGCGGCGTTGATATGGCAGTAAATTCTGCCGCCAGCTACGCATCCGCCTGCAAACTCGCCGTCGTTCTGGAAGTCGATGCAGTACAGCTCCTTGCCGCCGGTAAGCCCGCGGATCTCGCGGACGCGGTCTTTCATATACGCTCTTTGCTCCGGTGTCAGCAGTAGGGAGGTGTCAGCGTTCAGGCCAACGGGCATATAGTGGAAATACCACGCAAAAATGCAGCCCTTGGAGATCAGCAAATCCAAAAACTCGTCGCTGGTGACCACCTTGTAGTTCCGGCTGGTGTAGCAGATGGACACGCCGAAGGGGATGCGGTGGCTGTGCATCAGGTCCATGGCGTCCAGCGCCTTCTGGAAGTGACCCCGCCCACGGCGGCCGTCGTTGGCCTCCTCAAAGCCCTCCACGCTGATGGACACGAAGAAGTTGCCCACCCGCAGCATCTCCTGACAAAATTCCTCGTCGATGAGGGTACCGTTGGTGAAGGCGTGAAACGCCATATCCCGGTGCTTCTCGCATAGGCGGATGATGTCTTTTTTTCGCAGCAGCGGCTCGCCGCCGGTAAAGAGGCAGGCATGGGTGCCTAATTCCTTGGCCTCTGTCAGCACACGATCCATTTCCTCGAAGGTCAGGCTCTGCTTGTGGCCGTACTCCGCCGCCCAGCAGCCGGTGCAGTGCATGTTGCAGGCGGAGGTGGGATCCATCAGGATCAGCCAAGGTACATTGATGTCGTACTTGGCGGCATTCTCCTGCGCTGTCTGATAGCCCCGGAAACCGCCCTCGTATGCCACATTGGTCAGGAAGGTTTTGAGAATGTAGGGGTCGTTCTCCCGGATAAGCCGCTGGGTATAATGTGCCCACTTCCCATCGGGGTTTTCTGCGATCATCCGCAGCGTCTTATAGGAGTTATCACTCCATGTGCCCTTGTGGATCTTCTGGATCATGTCGATGAGCTGTTCGGCAAGGTCGCCTACATCCTGCGTCTGGCCCTTTTTCAGCATGGAATCCAGGATCGTTTCAAATGCCTTGCGTTCGGCTGCATGGGAGATTTTTTCGGTGAGGCTCATAGTTCATTCGTCCTTTCTGTTGTATGTCAATTTTCGTGCGTTGTGTGTTTTTTTCGATAGAAATGAAATGCGATGCAGGAGAGCAGCATTGCTGCAAGTTCAATGCCTGCCGCAGTAAGAAATTGAGGGGAACGCACATCCGAAATACTCATGCCCATAATAGGGAACAAAATACAGGTCGGTAAGAAACCCAGCAGACAGGCTGGAAGATACGCCCGGTACTTCACCCCTACTGCCCCCATATATGCGCTGACTACATCAGCAGACAGGATGCCCAGCAAGCGGACGATCAGAACGAAAAAGAAATCACTGCCGCCGCGAAGATCGTGGAGCATGGCGGACTTCGGCCAGCGATGCAGAATATACTGCACTGCTTGACTGCCCAGCTTTTTCCCCAACCAATAGGGAATACTGACCATGACCGCTGTGCCTGCGATGTTTACCGCGATTGCCACGGGCAATGGAAACAAAATGCCGCTGGCAGCATAGAGCAGGCCACTATACAAAAAGATGCTCAGACTTTTCACCGCAAACAGCATCCATAATACTGCTGCGGCTAAAATTGGCTGCTGGGGTGTATAGCTCAAAATGCCCTCCAGCGTAAACTCATCTTTATGCAGCAGACATACTGCAATGATCGTGAACCAAACCAATGCAAGCAGGCATTTGGCGATTCGTATCCGCCGGTTCTCCGGCGATGTGTTACTCGACTTGTGCATGAACGGACTTCTTTCCGGGTAGAGAAGCCATTGCAGCATGGATAAAAGCGGGGTGACGGCCTTTATCCAGTGCAAATACGACAGCGTAGGCCGCAGCTCCTGCCGTTTCAATCATCATATCGCCCATTGTGTCGATCAAGCCAATATCGATATAGCCCTCCAACGGTTCTCCATTGACGATGACGCTGTCAATTTGGTCGATGCTGCCGATCACGCCGGTGGCCTCGCCTAAGTCGTAAGAATGGATGGCGTGAATGATTGTGTCCCGATGCATATCCATGCCGAACCAGCGATCCATGCCAAATTCGTAGAATTCCCATAGTGCAGAAACAGATATGGAGAACATTAACGCGAAAAGCACACGCAGCAGACGGTCATTCTCGTACTTCCTGTTTATCACCACAGGGAGATAAGAACCAAGCAGGGCAAAAACCACACCGCCGCATAGATGCAGCAGTTTATCCCAATGCGCAATGAGATAGTACAGCTTGTAAATCCGTCCTGACATAGAGGCCAGCAGGTAAAGCAGGCTGAACACAAACAGCGTATCAGACATCCGGTAGCCGAAAGCCTCAAGGATATACGGTACTGCCACACCGATGCCTACCAGCAGGCACACAAGCGCATCGGACGCCGGCCCTGAATGCAGAGAGCGCAGCATGGAGTACAGTACAAACAGCTCACATACTGTCCAAAACCACACACGCCAGCGCGTCTGTTCAGCTTGAATACTTAGCTTTACCTTCTGCATTTCTGTTACCTTTCTGCCAGCACCTCTGCGCAGGCCGACGCACGATAGGTAGTTACATCGGGAATTGTTTCTCCGTCGTTCTGAAGTGGGGCAGGACGGTCAAACTGCACCGTGATCTCCTGACCAGTCAGAACTTCCACTACATCCGTATGCTTGATATGCTCTCCCTTGAAAATAGAGGGAAAGACAGCCAAGGCTTTCAGCTTACCGGGACTGCGGAACACCATAACGGATAGCTGCTTCGGCTGCACAAGACGATCCTGCTGCGGCGTCGGGATCATACCGCCGCCGTAGTAACGCCCGTTCATGGTCGGAGCCAACCAGACATGCTTGTATGTGTGCTTTACGCCATCCACTGTGACAACGGCGGAGGTGGGTTTATAGTGGAACAGCAGGCCTTTTATGGCGATGGATGTATAATTGACCGGCTTTGTGGAGCGCTCCCGCTGGCGGTCGCCCTCCAGACAGCAGTAACCGTCAATGCCATAGCCGATGCCGTTGAGGCAATAACGGCGTGTGCCGTTCACATACACCGACGGCAGCTTTTGAAGGTACTGGTTAATGGGGCGAGGTGTGTCACCTGCTTTTCCTCCGATGTCGGTGAGAAAATCATTTCCACTGCCGGTAGCGAAATAATAGATGTTCCGCTCGATGATACCGAAGAACGACAACACCAAGCTGCTCATTACCACAGCCGCACAGCAGCTTCTTGCAGGAAAGACTACGTTGGCTGCTCTGCGAGCAGAGATGACACGACTCGCCTCACAGCTCCCGGAGTACGAAACCGTGCGCGCCATGTACGGCGTTGGCGAAACCACAGCTGCGCAACTCATGGCTGAGATTGGCGATGTGCGCCGTTTTCCCCGCCGCAGTTCCATTGTGGGCTTCGCTGGCGTTGACCCGGCTGTGGACCAGTCCGGCAAGCATGAGACACAAAGCACGTCGACCACAAAGCGTGGTTCGCCGCATCTTCGGAAAACGCTGTACCAGATCGTCTGCACATATCTCAGAAAAGCGCCGGCAGACGAGCCGGTGTACCAGTTTCTCGATAAGAAACGCGCTGAGGGCAAGCCATACTTTGTATACATGACCGCCGCACAGAACAAGTTCCTACGTATCTACTACGCCCGTGTGAAGGAATGCCTGGAGGCTTTTGACGCACAGCAGGGCACCTCACAAGGATAAATCAGATTGATACTTTATCCCGGCTGGCGAAGCTTTTTCTCCAGTCTGTTTTGTTATGCCCTTTTTCAGTCGCGCAAATTTTGCGGGACTTTTTTCATTTCAGCTATTGACTTTTGTTTGCAGGACTCCTGTAAAATACTGCGGCGGGTGGTTATCACCCGCCGCAGCTCCAAGCATCGGACAGGTTGCTTCTGTTTGAATCCGGTATGCCAAGCCGCCAATCGTCACAGCCACACATGACGGCTTCGATCACACTAATCCTTTCTCACAAACAAAATGCCCAATGTATTTGGCCCGCAATGGGAGGTGATCGTTGCTCCGGCGGTAGTTTCTAATATTTCCTCAAAATCCGGTGCAATTTCCAGTATCTTATCACGCACCGATTGGACAGCTTCCGGGCTGCATTTGGTGTGCGTAATAAAAATGCGGTGCTTATCAATGTCGGTGCGATTCTGGAGACGATCCTCCACATATTGCAGCATGACTTTTTCAATTCTGCCACGGTACTTTTTACCGGGCGTCATTTTTCCGTCCCGGACCTCGATGCACGGTTTCAGTCGAAGCAGATTTCCACCAAAAGCACCCAAGGCTGAGCAACGGCCGCCTTTGTAGAGATAGTCGAGGCTGTCTATGACAAAACTGGCTTCCACCCGTTTCGCCATTGCGGAACAGGTTTCCCATATCTCCTGCGCATAGTAGCCGTTTGCTGCCATTTCCGCTGCATGGAGGACTAACAGCCCTTGTCCGGTCGAAAGATTTCTGGAATCAACAACAAATACATTTCCGACTTCCTTGGCAGCAAGGCAGGCATTTTGATACGTGCTGGAAAAGTCACTACTGATGCAGAAATGGACAACACAGCAGCCCTGCTTCGTCCAGCGGTGAAATTCCTCTGCATAATCCGCGACATTTACGGCGCTGGTCTGTGGGAGCTTTCCCTCTGCATGAACGTATTCATAAATATCGTCCGGTGTGATTTCTGTTCCGTCTGCGCCGACCCTTTCGCCGCAGCAGACTGATAAGGGGGTGATGGAAACATCATATTGCCGCAGCAGTTCCGGCGAAAGATCGCAGGTGCTGTCTGATATGATCTTCACAGTCACGAATACGCCACCTCCGTCCGATTCACAGCTTGATCGTAAGGTCTGTCTGCTCCCACGGCATCAGGCAGGCGTTGCTGCCAAAATGTCCATAGCAGGACACATTGGAGAAAATCGGCCGTGTCAGGCCGAATCTTTGAATGATAGCGGCGGGACGCATATCCACACTATTTCGTATTGCCCGATTCAGAGTGTTTTTGTCTACCTTTTCCGTTCCGAATGTCTCAATGCGTACCGACATCGGCTCCGCCAGACCAATGGCATAGCTGAGCTGAACTTCACATTGGTCGGCCAAATCCTGTGCCACGATATTCTTGGCGATGTAGCGCGCCATATATGCACCGCTGCGATCCACCTTGGTGGCATCCTTTCCGGAAAAGGCACCGCCGCCGTGTCGGGCATATCCGCCGTAGGTATCGACGATCAGCTTGCGTCCGGTCAGACCGGAATCTGCCGCCGGGCCGCCGTACACAAAACGTCCGGTGGGATTGACATAGAACTGAGTGTTCTCGTCCAGCAGCTCAGCGGGCAGCACGGCTTCCATCACATGACGGCGCACCTCGGCGCGTACCGCCTCCGTGGATACCTCCTCCTGATGCTGGGCAGATACCAGCACAGATGCAATGCGGATGGGGCGGTCTCCGTCATACTCCACCGTCACCTGCGATTTGCCATCCGGCAGCAGGAACGGCAATTCGCCGGTTCGGCGTACCGTTTCCAGCTGCTTGGACAGCTCATGCGCCAGCTCAATGGGCAGCGGCATCAGGGTCTTTGTCTGCTTGCAGGCATAGCCAAACATCATGCCCTGGTCACCTGCACCGGCATCCAGTTGCTCCGCCTCCCGGCTGCGGGTGATGCCCCGTGCAATGTCGGGAGATTGGTGATGCAGATCTACTGTAATGGCGCAGGTATCTGCATCAAAGCCGCGTCCCGGCTTCGTATAGCCGATCTCGGCAATGACCTGCTGCGCTACAGCCCGGTAATTGACTTTGGCTTCGCTGGTAATCTCACCGAAAATGTGCATCTGGTTTTCGGCACAGGTCACCTCGCAGGCAACACGGGAATCGGGATCCTGCGCCAGCAGCTCGTCCAAAATCTTGTCCGCCACCTGATCGCAGACCTTGTCCGGATGGCCGCAGGTCACGGATTCCGATGTGAACAGCATTTTATCCACAGTATCGCCTCCTGTTAAGACTTCTTTGCCATCTTGCCGGTAAGCTGCGTACCTCTCTTATTGGGGAGGGAATTCCAAAGCTCATCAGCAACTGGAGCCCACTTCTCAGCAGCGGGTACACAGCGGTTGCAGTAGTCGCAAGCGCGTTCCGGGCTTTGCAGATCGGTGGAATGCGCGCCGGATTCGTCCACCATCTGTGTCAGCCGACCGGGGTTATCCAGCACAGGACAGGGGCGCAGCATATTTTCATTGAACGGCTGATTGCGGCGATAAGCCATAAACAGCGGGGACTGGTAGCACTCCAGCAGCGTCTTTTCCTTGATGTTGGAATCAGAATAATGAATGAATGCACAGGGTTCCATATCGCCGTTGGCGTTGATATGACAGTAGCCGCGTCCGCCGGCAATGCAGCCGCCCACAGCGTCGCCATCGTTCCAGAAGTCCATGGTGAACAGGGGCTTGGTCTTGCGGAACTTGTGGATCTGGTCGTACATGAACTTGCGCTGCTCCGCCGTGGCGATCAGCTCCGGCACAGCCGCCGCACCAATCGGCATATAGGTGAACAGCCACGCAAACTTTGCACCCATATCGATCATGGAATCAAAGTATTCCTCGCTGCCGATGACCTCTACATTCTTGCTGGTGTAGCAGCAGGAAATGCCGAACAGCAGCTTGCGGGCTTTCAGTCGCTTCATGGCCTCGATGACCTTCTGGTAAGTGCCATTACCGCGGCGGAAGTCGGTTGCCTCCTCAAAGCCTTCAATACTGATGGCCGGGACGAAATTCTTGACCCGCAGCATCTCGTCGGCAAAGGCATCGTCGATCAGCGTACCGTTGGTGAATGCAAGGAACGCACAGTCGCTGTGCTTCTCGCAAAGGCGGATCAGATCAGCCTTGCGTACCAGCGGTTCACCGCCGGAGTAGATGTAAACATAGGTTCCCAGCTCCTTGCCCTGCCGGATCACATCATCCAGCTGCTCAAAAGTCAGGTTCAGCTTATTGCCGTATTCCGCTGCCCAGCAGCCGGTGCAGTGGAGGTTGCAGGCAGAGGTGGGGTCCATCAGGATCGCCCAGGGAATGTTGCACTGATACTTGTCTTGCAGCTTCATGGAAGCGGGCGTGCCAATCAGCGTGCCGTTGATTGCAACGGTTTCTACCAGCTTTTTCCGCTGCTCGTCATCGATGTCGGTCCACAGGCTCTTTACCAGCTTCGACCAGTTGTTGTTCGGGTCTGCCAGTGCAGCACGAATTCCTTCGACCTGTGAGGTGATGGCCTGACCACTCTTGTCGTACTTCTCCAGCATATCCAGCAGCTTAGGGATATTGGTATCCGGATCCTTATCCAGATAACCGTAAACTTGCTTCATGGCAAAGCCTTTTAACACTTCCGAGGCATTCATAATAACAGTTCCTTTCTGTTTTGTATTGCTTTAGGATATTCTTATCTTAACGAAATCTCCACGCGAAAACTATGGCGGGAAAAGTCGATTCTTCCGAATTTCAGGGGAACCGCATCAATACGCAAATTTGCGCATTTTTGAATTTGTGCGCAAAAAAAGGCTGCCCCGTACAGGGCAGCCTTTGGAAGTATGTATCTCTTTTCTCACTCAATAGTCTGGACAGCTCCGGCCACAAAGGTATCAAAAAGGCCCCCCAGCCGGTCTACGCTCTCATCAATATCATTCTCCATATGGTTCCAGAAAAACTGCATGACAAAGCCGATATAAGCATAACGGCAAAAAGATGCGATATTGCGAAGATGATTATCTGAAATCGGGCGTCCCTCTGCCACTTGCTGTACCACCTTCAGGAAAACATCATCGGTCAAAGAAAAGATATATCGCTCCAAATGGTCGCGGGAAAGGCCATTAAACACATGATAAACTGTTTTCGGATGGGCTTTGCATTGATGCAGCACAGCTTTGGTGGTGCTTTTCCATTCAATAGGGGCATTGCTGGGGATAAATGATTCTGCCCTTTCCCAAAACCACGCACCCAACAAAGCATAGATGTCCTGATAATGATAGTAGAACGTATTAGGGCTGATACCTGCTCGTTTCACCAGCGCTGCTACGGTAATCTTGTTAAACGGAAGCTCCTCCTGCATTTCTTGAAATGTGGACATGATGAGCTTTTTTGTATATAAGGCCATATACAGCCCTCCTAAGTATGGGGGATTCTAATTCGTCTATATGCTGTATTTTACAAGATTTGAGGAGAAAACGCAAGCTTCTCCAGAATGGAAATGCAGCTTCTTCATTTATCCCGGCACATATAGGTGAAGCTTATCTGCAATTGTCTATTAGCATCAATACTTCTATAAAGGTGCGCTTTTTCCGGATTTAAACGAGAACGTTGTACTCCTTGGAAGAAAAACACCTTGACAAATCTCGTCTCAACGCATGATGCTCCGGCAATATGCCGCCGAGCATGGCCTGAATGTCATAGATGAATATATCGACGATGGATGGTCTGGAACGAACTTTGACAGGCCGGATTTTCAGAGA
>NZ_JBQHUB010000044.1:0-22835 GCF_052065415.1 Pseudoflavonifractor sp. HCP28S3_F10
GACCTTTATGGAGGAGACCTACGGCGGCGCCGTGGTCCCCGTGTTCTAAGCATTTCCCCTGTGCCGCGCAGGGGGGCGGGGCCGGCGGGGGGGGGGGGGGGGGGGGGGGGGTTTTTGGGCCCCCCCCCCCCGCTTTCGTGTTTAAAATTTATTTACAAACCGGGCTGCGGGTTTTCAGGGATGCTTCAGCCCTCCGTGCTACATTGGACACGTAGGGCGGCGGAGCTTTTCCACGCCAGAAACAGACAGAAGGAGTTGGATAGAAGATGAAACATCAGAGGACCCGGGCGCACAGGCGGCAGTTCCGCCTCTTCACGCTGGCTTTCGTGCTGGCGATGACCCTGTCCATGTCGGTGACCGCGTCTGCGGCAGGCGGCCTGGAGATGAGCACCGATTATCCCGGCCTGACAGTCAAGGCCGGCGACGAGCTGGATTTCAGTCTGGACTTTTATAACGGCAGCGGCTCCGGCGTCAACGCTGCGTTATCCATCGCATCCATCCCCCAGGGATGGGAGGGCTATTTTGAGGGTGACGGCAGCGAGATCAGTCATGTCTATGTCAAAAACGGCGACAACTCTTCCGCGGCCGAGTTCCATGTGACGGTTCCCGCCGAAACAGTACAGGGTACCTATACCATCACGCTTCAGGCGGCGGGCGGCGGCATGACTTCCTCCATGACCCTGACGCTCTCCGTCCGTGAGGAGGAGCTGGGCAGCAGCGCCCTGACGACCCAGTATGCCGAGCAGGAGGGCTCCGCGGGCTCCAGCTTCACCTTCAGCACCACCGTCCAGAACAATACCCCCAAGGAACAGTCCTACAGCTTCTCCTCCAACCCGCCTGCCGGATGGACCGTGACCTTCAAGCCATCCGGTGAGGATACTCAGGTGGCGGCCATCGACGTAGATGCCCGGGGAAGCCAGGCCATGGATGTGACGGTGACGCCGCCGGGCGGCGTGGAGGCCGGCGAGTACACCATCCCCATCTCCGCGATCTCGGCCTCTGAGACCCTGACCGGCGAGCTGACGGTGGTCATCACCGGCTCCTATGAAGTGGAGCTGTCCACCCCCAGCGGCCTGCTCAGTTTTGACGCCACTGCCAATAAGCAGACCGACGTCACCCTCAGCATCACCAACAACGGCAATGTGGATCTCCAGAACGTGAATCTGACCTCCTCCGCCCCCAGCGGCTGGACTGTGGAGTTCTCTGAGAGTTCCATCAGCGTGCTGGAGTCCGGCGCCACCAAGGAGGTCACCGCCTATGTCACCCCTTCGGATGACGCCATGAGCGGCGACTACTCGCTCACCATCTCCGTCAAAAACAGCGAAAGCTCTGATCCCGCCGAATTCAGGGTGACCGTAAAGACCGAAACGCTGTGGGGCGTGGTGGGTATCCTTCTGATCGCGGCTGCCGCCTGCTGCCTGGGCTATGTCTTTCGAAAATACGGGAGGCGCTGAGCATGGACAATACCATCATCCGGACCGCCGGCCTGACCAAGCGGTATGACGAGGTCACCGCCGTCAGCGGACTGGACCTGGAGATCCGGCAGGGGGAGGTATTCGGGCTGCTGGGGCCCAATGGCGCGGGCAAGACCACCACGACGCTGATGCTCCTGGGCCTGACCGAGCCCACCTCCGGATCGGCCTTCATCGACGGTCACGACTGCACCAGAGACCCCATCGCCGTCAAGCGCATCGTGGGATACCTTCCGGACAGTGTGGGCTTCTACCCGGAACTGACGGGAAGGGAGAACCTGCGCTTTACCGGACGGCTCAACGGTCTTACCGGCGCGGTGTGCGAGGATCGGGTCACGGCCCTTCTGGAGCGGGTTGGCATGACCTACGCCGCAGACCGCAAGACAGGGGGCTATTCCCGGGGCATGAAGCAGCGCCTGGGCGTCGCGGACGTACTGATGAAGGATCCCAAGGTCATCATCATGGACGAGCCTACCCTGGGTATCGACCCTGAGGGCATGCGGGAGCTCATCGCCCTTATCCGGGAGCTGTCCGATCAGGACGGCCGCACCATCCTGATTTCGTCCCATCAGCTCTACCAGGTCCAGCAGATCTGCGACCGGGTGGGGATCTTCGTCAAGGGCGAACTGATCGCCTGCGGACGCATCGACGAGCTGGGCCGGCAGCTGCAGAACGAGGGCCGCTATATTCTGGACCTCCAGGCGGAGGGGCCGGACCGGGATCTGCATGACCTGCTCGCAGGTATTTCCGGCGTCCGTTCCATCACCCGGGATGCGGATGGACTGATGCACATCGAATCGGACCGGGATATCCGCAGGGAGGTGGGCCTACTGCTGGCGGAGCGGGATTACCCTCTTCTTCAGCTCCGCCAGCGGGGCGGCGATCTGGACGAGATCTACCGCAGATATTTTGAAAAGGCAGGTGAGCGGCATGACAGCGCAGACGCTGAACGAAAAAACAGCTGGCATCCGGGCGTTCTTTGGAAGCGGGGAACGCCAAAACGATCCTGATCACAGCGGCCTGAAGGCCCTTTACCGCAAGGAACTGGCCGACCATCTGCCGCTTGACCGGGCGGGGGGCGATCAGCAGACGGTTGTACCGGATCATGGGGCGCAGCGACTGTTCCACGTTCTTTTCCGTCACGGTCGGGAAGAAGGCTGCGATCACCCGCGCGTTTTCCGGTGTGGGGATAATGTGCTCCGTCAGGCACTGGCGCAGCGGGTCTTTCCCGTCGCGCACCAGCAGGCAGCGGTTAAACTCCACCTCAATCTCCGTGTGGGTAATCCCACTGACCTGGATCTTCTGCTCCACATACCCGTGGCAGGAGGAATCCAGGGCGAAATGGCACAGAAATCCGCACAGATACGCCAGCCGTTGATCCCGCACGGCAGGGGAATCAAATTAAACACCAACGTGCCCCGCGGCACACCGGAATTTTACAAAAACGTGACGAAAATACGGCGGCAAGAAGCGTTGGAGTCAGGTATCATGAAGAGGTATCCGGACCGACGAAACAAGTGAGGAGCGAACGGCCGGACGAGAGGGTGGATATGAAAAGAAAGATCGCACAACTGGCGGCGCTAATCCTGGGGATCGCCTTTCTGGCCGCCGTTTTCCTGTTTGACTGGAACAGCATCAACTACTACGAGGCGTACAACACTTCGACCCTGCACTATGTCAGGGCCAGGGTGGAGACCATTCACAGCGAGACGCTGGAGCTGGACGGGCACGACTCCAGCCGTTATCTGGGCGTCCAGGACATCACGGTCCGTCTCCTGGAGGGCGGGCAGAAGGGCGAGCAGGTGCGGCTGAGCAATTACCTGACCCGCGTACACAATATTCAGATCAGGCAGGGGCAGACGGTCGTCATCTGCGCGGATACGCCGGAGAACGCGCAGCCCTACTACACCGTGTTCAACTATGACCGGACCGCGCCCCTTGTCCTGCTGATTGCCATCTTTTCGGCGGCGGTCCTGCTGATCGGCCGGGGGAAAGGGCTGCGCGCCCTGCTGGGCGTGGCGTATACCCTTCTGACCATTATCCTGTTCACCGTCCAGGCCATCTACCACGGATTTTCGCCGGTGGCGGTCACGGCGCTGACGGTGTTGATCGCCGGCGGCGCGAGCCTCCTTCTGCTGAACGGCTTCAGCCGCCGGACAGCTGCCGCCGTCTTATCGACGCTGGCAGGCGTGTGCGTCACCGGGTTGGCCTTCGCCCTGTTTTCCGGCCTGCTGCACCTGTCCGGGTACAACATGGACGCGGCGGAGACACTGCTGACGGCGAGCGATTCCACCGGGCTTTCCATGCGCTGGCTGCTGCTGGCGGGAGTGCTGATCTCGGCACTGGGCGCCGTCATGGACGTGGCGGTCTCCCTGGCCGCGTCGCTGGAAGAGCTGGTCCTGGTCAACCCGAACATGGGGCAAAAGGTGCTGCTGCGCTCCGGTCTGAACATCGGCAAGGACATGATCGGCACCATGAGCAACACCCTGATCCTGGCCTATGCGGGCACGGCCCTGAGCACCATGCTCTGCCTGATCGCCTACGGCAACCAATTCACCCAGCTTCTCTCTTCCGACTACTTATCCAACTCTGCAAAGCCGCTCAAAAAATACGAAAACATAAATAAACGAAAATGAGCGGCGGTCAGCGTTTTGAAATGCTGACCGCCGCTTATTATGTCTGAGTTGGGGGCAGGAAGCGTTTCTATTCTAACCAGCCCCATTGTAAATGCTCACTGATATTCAGTTCCGTGTATTACGGAACTGGGGCGGCGGCTCAACACCGCCGCCCCACTGATTTATTGAGGTCTTATTGGGTCTTACTTCATGCAGCGATACAGGAAGGTCACGATCTGGGCGCGGGTGCAGTCGTTATCGGGGCTGAAGGTGTTGGCGGAAGTACCGGCGGTAATACCGTTCTCCACGGCCCACAGGACTGCGCTGTTGTAGTAGGCGTCAGCTGCCACGTCGGTGAAGGGATTCACGCTGCCGGTGGCAGGGGACTCCTGGGCGCGCCACAGGAAGGTGACGATCTGCGCGCGGGTGCAGGTGGCATCGGGGCTGAAGGTGTTGGCGGAAGTACCGGCGGTAATGCCCTGCTCCACGGCCCACAGAACCGCGTCATGATAGTAACTGTCCTCGGCCACGTCGGTGAAGGGCATCGCGCCGCTCTTGGGAGCGGGGCTGCCGGCGGCGCGCCACAGGAAGGTGACGGCCTGGGCGCGGGTGCAGACGGCGTCGGGGCTGAAGGTGGTGGCAGAGGTGCCGGAGGTGATCTTCTCCCCGACGGCCCACAGCACCGCGTCATAGTAGTAAGCGTCGGCGGGGACATCCACGAAGAAGTTCAGCATGGAGTTATCCTCCATGAAGGTGGCTGTGACCGTGACCTTGGAGGCGGGCATGGTGAAGGTGTACTTGCCGTCGCCCATGTCCTTGAGCTTCAGCTCGTCACCGTTCTTATCGGTGACGGTCAGGGTCTCCAGCGTGTACCCCTTGTCGGGTTCGACCGTCAGGGTAACCGTATCGCCTTTCTCCGCGCAGGTGTTGTCAGCGGTAACTTTGCCGTTGATGCTGTCCTTGATGATGACGGTTTCAGTCGGCACGGTTACGCCGCCACCGCCGCTACCGCCGCCGGAGGGTGCGGTGTACTTGCTCCAGCCGATGGCGAAGGGAGACAGGCTGTTAACATGGAAGTGCAGGCCGTCGGCCTTTTTCTCGGGGCTGATGAGCTCAAGCTCACCCGCGTGACCCGCAGTGGTCAGCATGTGGACGATGGTGAAGCTGTCTTTGCTGTCGGTGCCGTCGGGATAAGGCAGCACCACATCCACGCCGTTGGCCGGGAAGTTGGCTTCTGTGACCTCCACCCAGTTGGAACCGTCCTTGTACTTCAGCGCAATATCGTAAAACACCTTGCCGTCCAACGAGGCGGTCAACTTGGTCTCCAGCTTAGCCTGGATCTTTTCGACGGAATCCAGTTCTTCGATGTCCGTAAACGCAGTCGGAACAGCCAGATCGCCTACCACGACCTTGTGGGCCGCGATGTCGGCGATGATTTCATTCGTCACGCCGGTGATGGTGACGGTGTAGCTGCCGTCGGCGTTCCTGACCGCCGCGACGGACAGGCAGTTGTCGGGATCGTTCTTACTCTCAATCAGTTTGCCGGCGATGCAGTCGTAGCCGTTGATGATCAGCTTGGTGATGTTGGAGTAATCTCCTGTCAAATCGACTGTGAATTTCACGTCGCCGTTTTCGCGGACCTCGCCTACAGGCGCGCCTACGTAGGGCTCAGCGGGATTGCAGGTTCCCGGCGTGACAGTGTAGCCTATGCCATCGGTGGGAATGGAGAAGCCGTTGTACTCCATAAAGCTCACCTGAATATTCATGGCCTTGCTCAGGCTCTCCACGGTCAGGGTGTTGGACAGGTAGTGATCCATGGTCACGCCCAGCTGAGCCATGTTGTCTCTGGTGACTTCTTGGCCGTTGACCGTCCACTTGGCCACCATGTAATTGGGTGTGCCGGTTGCAGGCGTTGCCGTGAACTCCAGCTTAGCTCCTGCCGGGATATCCGCCGTAACGCCGTCCGCCAAAGTCAGGCTATCGCCGTTTGCCTTGGCCGTCAACGTACCGCCAGTCCCGGCGACGCCATAGCCCACCTGATACAGAACGGCGGCTTTGAACACGACCGTCACACTGTGAGTGCCCATGACGTTCGTCAGCTCATAAGTCAAATGGTTCGCGGTGCCCGGGATCGTCACGCCATCCAGCTGCCACTCCTGCACCATATAGTTCGTGGCGGGTGCCGCTGTGAAGGTGATGTTGTCGCCGGAGTCGACGGTGACGATTCCGCCCTCACCGCCGGGGGCACTGATGGTGCCGCTGCCCTCGGCGCGGTAGTTCACGGTATACTGCGTATTCTCCCGTTCAAAAACCGCTTCAACGGTATGGACGGTGTTCTTGGGTTCACCCTCGGGAACCGTCCAGGTGAAGGTGTTATTCGTCTCATTCTGCGTCTCACCGTTCACGACCCAGTGGTCGAACACATACCCGTCATCGGGCTTGGCGGTGAACTTGACGATCTCGCCGCCGCGGATCTGCGCGGGAGAGCCGGCCTGGCCTTCGGCTGTGACTGTGCCGTTTTCAGCAGTCCATTTGACGGTGTACTCCACGCTCTGGAACTGCACGGCAATATCCACGCCGGTATCGCCAGTAGCAACGTAGGTAAAGGTATTGCCGGTCTGGTCCGCAACGGGTTTGCCGTCCACCGTCCAGGCCTTCACCTCATAGCCGGTGTCAGGTGCGGCGGTGATGACCACTTCCGCATCCTTTGCTGCCGTCAAGCCGTCGGCAAAATCATAGCTTGTGCCGTTGACCGCAACGTTCTGAATGCTGCCATGGCCTATCGAATAGAACATCAGCTTGTTGCCTTTGGGCATGAACTGAACCGTGACGGTGATGTCGCCGTTCGCCATGGTCTCATCCAGAAGCACTTCAAAGGTGTCTCCGGTGATTTCCTGGACAACGCCGTTCAGTGTCCATTCCTTCACCCGGTAGCCGGTGTCAGGTACAGCAGTGAAGGTAACGGTCTCCTGGACATAAGCAGATTCGCTGGTGTCCAGAATATTCTCTCCAACAGCTGCGGTCAGCTCGCCGTTGGTGCCGCCGTCCTCCCCACCGTTGATGTCCACCACGTTGTAGTTGATGGTCACGGTGGGCTTCTTGGCCACGGTGACGATGACGACAGTGTCATCAGTCAGGGTCAGAGTCGCGGACATCCCGTCTGCGGCGGGCGTGACATTATCGCTCCAGCCGATCACATAGTAGCTGTTATCCAGCCGCATGGTGAATTCCACGGGCGTGTTGACCGCATAGTAACTGCCGTTGCCGCCGAGGGTGACATCGCCGCTGCTGGCGATCAGGTTGGCGATGTTGGCGTCTGTGATCGCTGTTTCGCCTTCCATGACCTTCCAGCTCAGCCTATAAGTCTGGGTCACGGCGATCACAACACGGACATAGAGCTTCTCACTGTTGTGCTGATAGATCGTGATCGAATCCTGTTCGCCGGAGCCGGTCACGGGGGTCCAGTTCTCGCCGTCGGTGCTGGTCTGCCACTCCTTGACCACGGCGGAGGTGCTGTTGTCGATTTCCACCGTAAAGGTCAGGGCGCTGGACCGGGGGACGGCGGTGAGATCTGTGACGGTGTTGCCTGCTGCGTCGGTCACGGTGATCGTTGCACCGAGATAGAGCGAATTGGCCGTATCCATCGCAACAGTACTCACAGCGGTGGTGGCCTCGTCGGTAAAGAAGACCTGAACATCATGGTCGGCGGAGATGTTCTCCAGGGTGAGGGTGTTCTCCCGGTAGAGCGCATCCGTGCCGTCCCACTTGTATTCCGCACCGTCCACGGTCCACTTTTCCACCATCATGCCCGCATCGGGCTTGGCGGTGAAGGTGACGGCGGCGTTGTGGGCCACGGAGGCGCCGCTGGTCAGCGAGGAGCCTCCTGCCGTCGCACTCAGACTGCCGCCATCGCCGTGGCTATAGGTGATCTTGTGGGTTTGGTCGGTGAAGGTGACGAAAACGGTGAGCTCTTTCTGGCCGGAGGAGTCGAGTGCCTTCATGCCGGTCTCGTTGAATTCCAGCGTGTTGCCGTAAGTGCTGTACCACGCCGTATCTGCAGGGGACGAACCAACCGTGACCGTCCACTTGTCCACCGACCAGCCGCTGTTCGGTGCGGCCACGAACTTGAGGCGGTAGTCCATGCTGATCTGGCTGCCGTCGCTGAAGGAAAATTCGGTGCCGCTGGGGTCAATGTAGCGGGCGGAGACTGCTCCGTTTTCACCGGCGGAGAAATATACCGTGATCGCGTCACTGATATAATAGATGTTGTCCGTGTTGAGGGTGACGCTGTAGCGGGAGAGGAATTCTGCCTTCGCATCTGCATCATCGACATAAGCCGGGGTGACAGTGTACACGCCGCGCTGGGCGCTGGTGTCAAGTGCGCCATTTTTATACAGGGCGCAGGAGACGGTCATAACGCCATCGACAGAGACGGAGATGGGGTTGCCCTGCGCGTCGGTGACAGCTAGCTTGATGTCGTCGTATGCCGGAACCGTGTTGGTGGTGCCTTCCGCGCTGCCCCATGTGGGTGTGACGGTGATGGAAACCTTGTTCACCACCAGAATGGCGGCCGCCACGGTTTTGCCGTCCATCTGGGCGGAGAAGAGGTAGCTGCCCGCCGCGGTGGGGGTGTAGCTGCTGGTGCAAGCAGTATTGTTCACCTTATAGCTGACGTCGCTGGTTACTGCATCCCAGGTGTCATTGGTGCGCTTTTCCAGCTTCAGCGTGACGGGAGAACCGTTGTAGCTGATGTTGGTGACCTGCTGGTTGCCTTGCCACAGCGTGAGGCGATAGTCATTGTTGGGATCGTCGGCCCGATAGTAGCACACATCCGAGCTGGACTTGGTAATGGAGGTGGGGGCAGTCGTGGACACGATGCGGTAGAGTCCGGCCTTCGGAGCCGTCCAGGTGATCGGTGTGCCGGAAGTTGTCGTGAACTGTGTCACCGCGCCGGTGTCCGTGTTGGTGATGGTAAAGCTGACCGCGCCGATGGGGAAGGAGACAGTGGCGGACAGGGTGAGCTGGGTGCCGACTTGCGGGGTGGTGACGGTGTTGAGCACTTCCTTTTGCACGGTGACGGTCTCAAGCTTTGCGCTGTCGGCATAAGCAGTCTCACCGTTTTTGAGCGTGGTGCCGGGGACACGGTAGAAGGAAGCGCCCGCCGTAACAACATCGCTGGTCACGGTGTAGACCTGATAATGGTCGTAGCTGTCATCGCCGTCCGCGCTCAGGATCACGGTGCCGTCGGCATCGTAATACGCTATGCGGATGTCGGCATTGGTCAGGGTCTCATTGCCCTCTCCATCGACTATTTTGTCAGGCTGGGAAGCAGGCAGCACAAATTGGCCTGCTTCGTTCTTTGTGTAGTACTGGCCATCGCTGGTGTTGAACCAGTACTCCGTGAGAGTGGTGCTGCTCCCGCTGGAGCCCACGACATATCGCTTCTCGTAACGGACGGTATTGGATTCTTCCGTTACGCTCGTAGAAATGCCGCTCGTGCCGTCGAAGCCATTCGGGATGTCGTATGTGTTGTCGTTGTCAATCACATACTGATCGGTATCGTCCAGCGTCAGCGCACTGCCCAGCGTGAAGGTCCCGCCGCTCTTGGTGACGGCGTAATATGTACGGCTGACGGTGTCGCTCTCAGTGTCAACGGTGTCATACACGCCGACATACACGTTGTTCGTCGTGTCCTGATAAATCGTGTATTCCTTGTCATTGGCATCCTTAACGGTCACCGGGACATACATATAGCTGCCGCTGGGCTCTTTCGTGACCGTCGTATGATCTGCCATGCCCGTATACGGGTCGGTGATGCTTCCTTTGCCGCCGGTATTTCCGCTCACGCTGATCGTCGTGGTGGTGTCCAGACCATTGAGGTCCAGCGTGGCAATGGGCGAATAATACGTATCCACATCGCCGGCCGTGGAGGTCACGGTGACCACGCAGCGAAGGCTGCTGCCGTTGAGGCTCTTGTCGATGTTCTTAAGGGTCAGGGAGCCGCTTTGCGCACCGGTGACTGTTTCGATCGTGTTACCGGCCAGCGCGCTTGCGCTGAGCCAGCCGTGCTTGACGCCCACTGTGCCGGGCTCGAGGAGCTGCCACTGATAAGAGAAGGATCCGCTTGCGCCGTCCACCTGCACTTGGATGTCCGCCGCTGCGCCGGTGCTTTGCAGGGTGCTGCCTGTCAGAGAGCTGCCATACAGCGAGAGTGAGACATTACTGCCCTCCGACTGGGTGCGCACGGTGATGGGGGCGCTGTCCACGGACTCCACGGCCGTCCCGTCTGTCTGATAGCCCACGCCCCGCACCACATAGGTGTAGGTCTCGTCGGGCTTGAGGCCGGTGAGCTTGAAGCTGGTCTGGTCGCCCGGCACCGCGCCGACGAGTACATATTGGGGGGCGGTATCACGCACGCGGTAAATGCGGAACTGCTCGGCGGGGCGGATGCCGGTGGACCAGCGCAGGGTGACGCTGTCGGTGGTGAAGCTCTCCGCCGTCAGTCCCATGGCGGGGGAGGGCGGGGCCTGCACATCCTTCACCAGATAGCCAATCACGGGCACGGTGCTGCCGTTGAGCGTGCAGTTCCACGCGGCAAACTTCCACTGGAAGTCGTAATCGCGCCACGCATCTTGGCGGGTCACTACACCAGACTTGGTGACAGAGCTGCCGCTGATGTGGGTTTTCTCATAGGCATAGGTGAAGCCGTAGGTGGCGCCGGCCGTGACGCCGCCGACCTTGACAAAGACGTTCTTCGAGACCGCCAGATCATACGAGAAGGTATTTTCCTTCTCCCTGCTGATGGTCTGGCCCTGCATCTCGGAGCCTGAGCCGTAATACTGTGCCCAGCCGGTGTGGGTATCGCTGCTGCTGGTTTGGCCCACTCCGTTATACTGCACTGCATTCTCCAGACCATTTGTGCTGCTGCGGTAGCTGGCGGGATCGCCGGGGGTGCCCAGCTTGGCGTTGGTCTCATCGATAGGTTCAAGGCCGTCGTACCGCTCCGCAGCCTCGTTGTAGTCATCCACGGTCATCATGTTGGTGGCGGGTGAGCCGACCTTCTCCACCACCAGTTCCTTGCCGTTCAGATCCACATACCGATAGGTGACCACCGGGCAGCGGTACACCACCACCAGGTTCTCTCCACTGTCGTTTCGGAACTCCGTGACCCAGTCCACGGAGGTGGTGTTGGCGGTGCCCCAGTTGAAGGCATTGTCAACCGCAATCTCAAAGCCGCCGCCGCTCTGGATGAGGTCGCTTTCAAACTCGTAGCCCACGGAAACGCCCAGCGTGAAGCCGAAGGTGTTGGACGAGCCTTCACCTTCGCTGCTGCTGAGGCCGTAGGTGGTCTCGCTGTTGCCAAAGGAGTCCTCGATCTCGGCGAAGTAGGGCGAGGTCTCCAGAATGGCCAGCACATCGGGGGCGCTGTAGTCCCGCTCGACGCTTTCCAGCTTGGCGATGACGCTGTCATTATCCGTGTCCAGCGCGGCAAGGGAGACGTAGAAGTTGCCCTTGTGCTCGGTGAGATAGCCGGAGCGCTTGCTGTCGGGATTACCATCGTCTTTCGCGTAGTAGCAGTACACCCGGGAATAGGCGTTGTTCTTGCCGCTCTGCTTCATGGAGGTGACACAGATCAGCTGCTCGCGTCCCTCGTCGTTGCCGTTGAAGTTGCCGGCGGTGACGGCGGTGACGGTGGTGTTGGTCAGGGTGCGCCCGCCCGGAGCAAAGTCGTCCTTGCCAGTGAAGTCGTTGTGCGTGTATTTCGCTTCCAGCCCGTCGCCGTTATTGTTGATGCGGTACACCGTGCCGGAGATGAACACCGACTCCGCCTGGCCAAGGCCGCGGTCGGCATAGGCCTGCACCTGCAAAAGGCCGTTCACGTCCTCGCTCTCGTAGAAGCCGCCCCTTGTCCAGCTGTTGGAAGAGATCTTCTGGTTGAAGGCTTCTGCGTATTGGCAGATGACGTTTACAGCGGTCATGGACTTGCCGTTTTCGGTGATGGTGAACGTATTGCTGGTCTTATCCGCAATGCCCGTCACCTTCACGGCGGTCACGCCGATCTCGTCGCTGCCGTCCACGTTGATGTGCTGCGTATTCTTTGTCTCGCCGTCGATAAAGCCGGCGCTGATGATCTCGGGGTAGTCCACGCTGGTGGTGCTGGTGGACACAATGATATTGCCCACTGTGGAGGACGCCCAGACGACGCGCTTGTTGCTCTCCGAGGTGATCGCCATCTTCTTGTCGTAGCTGCAGTTCCAGTTGCCGTCCCCGGTAGCGTAGTTGGCAGTCGCAGCCTTACTGCCCAGCTTATCGTAAATGAACACACGGGACTCCAGGAAATGGTCGCTGTTGGTCACGTCGTTCATGCCGGCGGTGACGATCAGCTCGTCAAAGCCGTCCTTATCCACATCCTCCGCCACCAGATCCACCATGGGCTGGTTTTTCATGGTGTCGATCACGTTGATCGTGTTGTTGCCCAGCAGCGTGAGCACGTTTGCGGAGACGGTGGACTTTTCCGTGCAGCTCACAGCGCTGTCGCTCACCGTGAAGGAATATTCCTTGATGGACGGGCTGGTTCCGTTCTTGGTTTCCTTCTTGCCGTCGGTCTGCGGGACATAGACCACAACGGTGTCCTTGCCGTCGCCGTCAAAGTCGCCGGCCGCGATGGAGAACGCGCCGTTGAGCTGGTGGACCTCCATGCTGCTGAGGTGGTCAACATTGAGAAATGTTCTTGTACCTGCGACCCGGTTGTTGCTGCTGTCGGTCACATAAAGAGAAAGTGTGCCGTCGCTGGCGTTCAGCGCCAGATTGGCCACATACTCCTTCTTGCCGGTGCCGTAGAGGTCCATGGCCGCCGTGGCCACGGCCTTGTAGCTCTCGTTCTTGGAGGTGAGCTTGCTCTGCCCGAAGCCGCTGATGTTGCCGGCAATGGCAGAGTCCGGGATATCGCCCACCACGCCGGTGTCAGTGTACTTCTCGTTCCAGTCGAACATACCGGTCAGGCGGGTGGCGCTGTCGTACCCCATGGAGAAGAACAGTTCGTTCTTTTCAAACAGGGTCGTCCATGTGCCGTAGCCGGTGCCGAAGGGCAGGTCGGCCTCCGCCGCGGCCTTTTCCTCGGCTGTCCAGTCTGCCATGGTGATGCCGAAGGCGTCTTTGGTGTCACCCTCCTCCGCCAATGCCGGCAAGGTTATCGCAGGCAGCAGAGACAGCACCATCGTAAAGACGAGTGCCATACTCAGCAGCCTTTTTGCTGTCTTTTTCATGGGTTTGCTCCTTTCTGGGGAAAATTTTTCCGCGTGCTGCTGCGCCGGGGTGTCAGTTCTCGCTTCCTTCCGTACGGTCTGTACGGTTTGCTGCTCTGCTTTTCAGTCGGATACAGAGTACGGTCACAGATACGCCAATGACAAAGGCGGCAATGCCAATGACGACATATGCCCCTGCGCCGTCCCGCAGCAGCACCCCGCCGTAGCCGTCGGCTACCGCCGCTACGCCCGGTGTCTGTACGCTTCTGAAAAGAACGCCGATACCGGCCAGAAGAAACAGGCTGCACAATGTCAGGCAGGAAAACAGCCGGGTTTCATACCGCTTTCGGTACTGCCGTGTTCTGCTTCGTATCTCCCGCACCCGGGTTTCCGTCTTACCGGTCATCCAATAAACCTCCCTCCGTATGATTTTCAGGGGATGCAGTCTCTCTACTCTCTAAAAGACATGAAATCGAAAATCCTTCCACCCCAAACGACAATTTCTTCAAAAATTTTTCAAAAAAATTGGGGCCGCCCCATTTCTGAGGCGGCCCGTCAAGCAAAGCGGTCAGGCAAACATGAGCTTGAGTCTGGGAAGCAGGAGCCTTCCCACAAATAAGAGCGCGATCAGGACAGACGGGAACAGATAGCCGGCGGTCTGCCAGGCCCCGTCCCCCGAGATCAGCAGGTTATAGGTGGCATGGAACACGATACAGGCGCCCAGCAGGCCCACCGTTCCGGTAAAGGCCAGCCACCGGCGGCGGAATACATAAGACAGTCCGAACCCGATCAAAATGCCGCAGAGGATGTGCAGCGCTCCGGCGGAAAGCCCGCGGATCAGCAGAAACATCAGATTTTCCGCGCCGTTCTCCGTCAGATAGCACACATTTTCAAAGGTGGCAAAGCCCACGGCAAGGGCAACGGCGGCTTCGGGCAGATCCCGGACCTTTGGCTCAAAAATCAGAACGTAGAAAAGCAGCGGCAGCAGCTTCATCACTTCCTCGCACACCGGCGTGATCTCAACGACGGCAACGGTAGCGCTGACGCCGTAATGTCCCATGAAGAAGCTGTTGACATAGGCGGACAGCAGGCATACGCTCATTCCGGCGATCATAAACAGCATGAATGTCCGGGTACGACCTCCGATAAACAGGATGCAGAGCGCCAGCGGGATGGCAAGGCAAACAAAAATATTCTCAATATAGATCATTTCTCCGCCGCCTCCCGAAGCGCCAGCGGCAGCAGAACCGCAAAAGAAAGCGTCAGCGTAATGTCCACGGCGAAGTAGAGATTAAAGCGGGTAAAGTCCTCCATAAAAACGGACACCACAAACAGGAGCAGCTGCAGTCCCACGCAGAGCAGCAGCCAGCAGTCGGTCAGACCTCCGCCGCCTTTGCGCCGGAGCCGCCATACCGCGAGATATACGATCGCGGAAAAAACCCCGGCAAATGCCCCGGAAACAAAATAGGACGGGCCGAACATCCGAACCGCCAGAACGACTGCCGCCGTAAGCAGAGCACAGAACAGGGACGGCAGGGAAAACAACGGCCTTACCCGGTCTGTCCGTACCATTTGGAACGACAGCAGGAACAGATACGCCGCCAGCCATGAAAACTCCGAAACATAGAAAACCTGCGGTACGTTGCCAAAAATAAAAATGTGCAGCACCCAATAGAGCGTTCCCATGGAAACGCAGACAAAAAACAGGGCCAGGATCAGGAAACGGCGGTCTTTGTGCCGGAGCGCCGCCGCGATCGCCGCGATCGCCGCACAAAACAGCACAGCAACCTGAAAACAGTTGTCGATCAGTTCAAAGTTCATCGTCCAAGTTCTCCCGCTGCTTCCTCTCATTCCTGCGGTGCAGGCGGTACAAAAGCACCGTCACGCATACGCCAAGCAGAAAGGCCATGAGTCCCATGAGGATATAGCCCAATGCCGCGTGGCTTCCAACCAGGCTTGCCGCGCTGGAAGCATGGTGTACTTCACCGCCGGGGACGCCCGCCGTCCATCCGGGCATAAACGAGCCGATCCCAACGACGAGGATCAGACAGGCCGCGATGCAGATCGCATCCAATGCGCGCTGGTTCCGCTTTTGCCGTTCCCGTTTTATCTCCGCCGTCCGCTTATGAATCAATCCGGCGCGTTCTTCATTCGTCCGCATAGGTAAACCCCTCCCGTTCCAGGATCGTTTTCAGGCTTTGCTTCCCACGGTAGACCAGCTTTGTGATCTGGCCCTCGCTTTGATTCATAACCGTTGCCGCATTGCGGTAGCTCATATCCTCAAAGTAGACCAGATAAAGAGCTTCCCGGTATTCCACCTTCAATTTTTCAAGGGCGTCATAGAGCTGGCGGCTGCGCTCTCTGCGAGAAAGCTCCGTGTCAGCCAGCACGTCGCTCTGCGGCTCAAAGTCCAATTCCTCAAAACGCAGAAAGCTGTGCCTGTGCTTTTTCCTGTGGCGCAAGGCGAGATTTCGCGCCGTTTTATACAGATACGCCTTAAACGCTCCCGCGCCTGTGATCGGACGGTCTTTTGCAAAAATCTGTGAAAATGCTTCGATCATCAGGTCCTCGGCTTCGTGCATATCTTTGAGATAGCCATTTATGTAAAGCGTCAATGGGTCGCCGTATTTTTCGACCAGCAGATCGGCGGCTTTTTCCTCTCCGGCAAGATACCGCCGGTATGCGGTTTCATCTGAGATCATGTCTGCCGCCTCCCTTCGTGTTTTTTATGCGGGAATCAGAGGGCTTTTCCGCGTCCGCTGGGATCGCCCGGGAGTGCACGAACGGGACGCGCCGGGAATGCGCCTCTCGGCACAGTATTGGTTGACACGCCGTTCCGACACGCCCCAGCGGTAAGACGCCTCCGCGAAAATATAATTCAATAAAATACATTATATACAAATATCCGAAGCTTCGCAAGCGCAGACACGAGGGCAGGAACAGTCGGTGAAAAAACGGGAGTAAGAAAGCGGCAAACCTGCAAATATAAGTAAAGCCCCAATTTGAGAAAAATTGGAGCTTACTTGTTGCCAGTATAAATAAGCATGACAAATAGACCTGCAAAGGTATTTTTTGCAGGCCGGGGTTCCGTAGCACTGCGGTACTGCGAAGCAGATGTCATTCAACCATGCCGTGAGCGGCATGGTTGCTGTCATCAGCTATGTAAACAGTATCGTTATGCGGCAGAGGTATCTTCCGTTTCCTGAGCAAGTAGAGCTTCCTTGACCCTGGCATAGTAGATCCGCAGGAACTTTGCAGCACCGGCTACCATGAACACATAGTAATGTTTTCCTTCACTTCGTTTCTTGTCCATGAACAGATAGACCGGATCGTTGGTGTTGGAGTGCTGGAGGATCACACTGCAAACGGTAAACAGTGTCTTTCGCAGATGTGGGGAGCCTCGTTTGGAAACATGCCTGGTTTTTGAATCGAACATACCGGACTGATACGGCGGTGCATCGACACCTGCAAAGGCAACCAGCGCTCCCTTGTGGGTGAATCTTCGGACATCTCCAATTTCAGCCATGAGTTGCGGCCCGGTAATGTTGCCTGCTCCAAAAATGGACATGACAACATCAAATTCCGGAAGCAGCGCTGCAAGTCGAAGCATTTCTTTTCGAATCATCTGAAGCGCATCATAAACGGCGTTTAGGCTATCTACTGCTTGCGTAATCAATAATTTTGTACTATCATTCTTAGGGAACGTGGCAACCGAGTTTCTGGCGATACTGTGAATTCGTTCTGCATCTGCAAAGCTGAAGCGGTATCCGGTTCTTTTGCACCATTTTTGGAAGGTGTCTGCAAAAGAACTCAGAGACACGGTTGCCACGCAATCTTTATGCCAGAAGCGTTTTACAAAGTCCACCCACTTGATGTGACCGGATACGGTTCGGACTTCGGAGCCAAAGAGACTGTTTGCCCCAGGGAATGTCTGGTCAAGCAGAGAGATCAATCCGTTTCTCAGTGCAACGCTGGTATTCATCGTGCGCTCATAATGGCGGCTCTGGATTTTTAGCATCTGGCGGGTTTCATCCTCCGACGTGTATTCCCGCAGCTCCGCCCAATAGGTCAGTGCATAGTTAGCGATCTTCAGTGAATCGGCCTTATCCGTTTTTACTTTTCGGATAGAGTTATCGCTAAAGTCATGGATCAACATTGCGTTGACAACGCTAACGAAGAAACCAGCCCGCTTTAGCTCCAGTGCAATGGGCCTCCAGTACATACCAGTATGCTCCATGACGATGCGCATCTCACCACCAACAGAGCGTAAAGTGGCAGCGAGCTGCTTCAAATCTTCCGTCGTATGGCAGACATCAAATGGTGTCAATACGACCTCGCCGCCGGGCCTGCGAACAGCAACGGTACTCTTGCCTTTTGAAACATCGATCCCGACTGCTGTTATTGGTTGATATGCCATAGAGATTCCTCCAATCTTTTTTCAATCGGTGACCGCCGCTGCTCATTACCGATTCAGCTTGCTTAGTTACACGAATGTACGGAGCGAGTCCGTTGTTTCAAGCAACGCAAAGCGGGACCCACTTTGCGAAAACCGCAGATTTCCGCTTTCGCGGAAACCCACGGTTTCATGCTTGTTGAGGCTCCGCCCCAATCCCCGCAGAACACGGTTTCCGTGTTCTGAAACGCAGGACAAGTCCTGCGGCTACGCGATTTTTCAAATCGCTTCATGGCGGTCAGCTCAACGCTGTTCCGCCTCTTTTTCTTTTGTGGCATCCGGTTCTTCATGGACTTCCTCCATACCAAGAAAACGGTCGATATTGGCCTTGGCCGTCAGCAGCTCCTTCATATCCTCCCGTGCCTTGCGGTATTCGGAGTAGGCCGCTTTTTTCTCAGCCATCAGCGCGGCGTACTCTGCGTTCAGGCTCTTGACGGTGGGCAGCTTCTTAACGCCCTGGGCATCGAAATACTGCTTGGCGGCCTTATGCAGCGTGATGTCGCTCTCATGCTCCGAAAGAAACTTCTTGGAGTATCCGGCCTTACGGTAGGCGATATAGGTGTCGCGGGTCTTGGCATAGTTGATGATGTGCGTCCGCATGACAGCGATCTCCGCCATGCGCTTTTCTGCTGCTTTGATTCTCCCGGATATGTCGTGATACCGGGCAGAGGCAGCGGAGGCTTTCTCTGCTAAAGATGTTGCCTTCCGGCGGCTGCGCCGAGTGAGCGCGTCACAAGCGTTTTGCCGCAGGCAAAACCTTGGCGGAGGCGGAATTCACTTCCGCCGAGCATTTCAATCAACGAAGAGCGGAGCGCCGCCATGCGGCGCGAAACCCAAAAAGAAAGACACGACTTTAGCCGGGTGGTCGTAAAACAGTAAACTCAAAAAATGGTGAAAACCTTGAGTTTTCAAGGGGTGCGGCGTGACTTCGGTCACGCCGTTTCCTCTTTCATCAGCTCATTCAGCGGGATGAAGCCCAGCCCTTCGTACTTGATGTGGATGTGCTGCACACGCTTTCCGCTGGATTTGTCCGGCGCGTCCACATAGATAGCTGACACCAGCTCCCGCAGAGCGTAGCCGTCCAGCTCGTCGATTCCCACATACCTGTGCGCCGTCTGAATGAACTTTTCAATGTTTTCGTTCTGTCGTTCCTGTACTTCAATTTCCTGCCGCAAGGTGATGCACTCGGCCTCCAACTGCTTCTGCTCCGTTTCATAGGTCAGGCTCAGCATATCGAAGCGTTCATCACTCAGCCGCCCGCTGGCGTTGTCCTCGTAAATCCTGATAAACAGGCGTTTCAACTCAGCGATGCGGTTTTCGTTTCGTTCCAGCTGCTTTCTGCGGATGCGGATCTGCTCGCTGCTTTCCAGCCGGAGTTGTTCCTCCATCACTGCACGGAAATGTGCCTCATGCCGCAGAATATAGCCCGTCACAGCCTGAATGTGTTTCAGAACCACACGCTCCAAAACCTTGACCCGAATGAAGTGTCCCTTGCACTTCTCCTTGTCCTTGCGGTGCAGCGAACAATCAAAGAAGTCCTGTGCCGGATCGCCGTTGTTGGATGAGCCATAGTTCATTTTGGAACCGCAGTCGGAGCAGTACACCAGCCCGGAAAAGATGCTGCTTCGGCCTGTGCGGGTCATTCGGTGCCGCTGCTGCCGGATTTCCTGCACCTTCTCAAACACAGCATCCTCAATGATACGCTCGTGGGTGTTTGGAAAGATGGCCTGTTTCTCAATGGGCGTTTCCCGCTGCTTTTTGTCCCAGATGGAGTTGGTATAGGTCTTGAAGTTCACCGTACAGCCTGTGTACTCCCGGCGTTCCAGAATCGCCACAATGGTACTGCTGTGCCAGTCGTAGGGGTCCTCCGGTTTCTTGTTTGGGGTCTTGATTCCCTGCAAGGCTCTGTATGCGCTGGGCGTCAGCACCTTGTCCGCTTTCAGTTGGTTGGCGATCTGCTTGGGACCCCGCCCCTCCATGCACATAGAGAAAATACGCTTCACCACATCGGCGGACACCGGGTCAACCACCCAGCGGCGGGGATTCTCCGGGTCTTTCACATAGCCATAGGGCACATTGGTGGTCAGGGGTACGCCACGCTCACCTTTGGCTTTTTGGACGGCTCTGATCTTGCGGCTGGTATCCCGGGCATAGAACTCGTTGAACCAGTTCTTGATGCCCGCAAAATCGTTGTCCACCCGGTTCGGGTCAATGGTGTCGTAGTTGTCGTTGATGGCGATGAAGCGGACGCCGTTCTGTGGAAAGGTGAAGTTGGTGTAAAGCCCTGTCAGTGCTGAGTTGCGGCCCAGCCGTGAGAGGTCCTTGGTGATCGCCACGGCCACCCGCCCCGCCTCGATTTCGGCCAGCATGGCCTGAAAGCCGGGACGGTCGTAGGTCACGCCGCTTACACCGTCATCCACGAAAAAGGTTGGGTTGGGGAAGTGATGCTCCCTGGCGTATTGCAAAAGCATGGCCTTCTGATTTTCGATGGACAGGGATTCGCCAGCCCGGTCATCTTCCTGAGACAGCCGGCAATAAAGGGCGGTGATTTTATCTGTTGCTCCGTACATTTCTGTATCCTCCTTTTGTGGAGCAACTGTCAGTACAGGATTGGTTGGCTCTATTGTACCAAGATTCTGGGTGTTTGTCATTCTGAATCCCCCATCTTTTCAGCAAACTTTCTGGATGTGATGCGTTCCAGCTTGCGGACAAAGTTTTCCGTCCCCTCATAGCTTCCTGTCACAACGTAGGTGGTGCCGTGGATGACCTCGGTAACGGTCAGTTCGGGAATCCAGAAGGCGGAGAGATTCTTCACATGGATGTGGCCGTCCTCGCCCCAGAAGAATCTGTGCTCGGCTCTGTCCGGTGCCAGCGGTTCCGTATTGGAGAAATAATAGCCCTCCGGGTCGAGTTGGTGTTCAAATTGCGATTTCTGTTCCATAAATACCTCCTGATTTTTTGTAAGAATTAGTGTTCAATTTCCTGCTTTTTCTGCCGTGTAACAGCGTTCCGGCGCTCCTGTTCATGCTGTACCTCATAGATGCTGTAATGGATGGCCCAGAGTTTTTCCGTGTCGGTATACAGGGGTGTAAGCTCCGTCTGCAAATCCCTGTACTCTGTTTCCAGACGGGCCTTTTCCTCACGCCATGCGGCAGCAGGCAGCTTATCGTCCACCACTTGTCTTTTCAACTTGCGCTCAGCCATGTAGAACAGGCGAAGCGTATCGTCGTGTTCTGCCTTGTACTTCTGGCGGGATTTCTCAAAGCGGATGGTTTTCAGCTTGTCCGCAACGGGTTTTCCGTCCTCGTAGTAGTCCGCCATGCGAAGCAGCTCGTCCAGTTCCTTGATGCGGGCCTGCTTCCCGGATGCCGACTTTTTCAGCGTGTCGATTTTGTCCTGCATGGTATGCAGAGCTGCGTCCAGATCGTCAGCAGTGTAGAGGCCTTTGGTTTCCAGATAGCTGACTGCCTCAGACAGCCTTTTCAGATTGGCGATTCTGGCCTTGCTGCTGTATGCGCCCTTGTTGCGGTTGTCATAGTAGGCGGACAGCAGCTCCACCAGTGTAGGCGGCTGGGGCTTGGACAGCTCAGCTTTTATTTCTTTCAGCCAGTCGATCAGAGCGACAATTTTCTGTTTCGCCTCCCGGAACATGGCGTTGGTTTTCCTGATCCAGCGGTTGAGATCGCCCTTGTTGGTACGGATACCCTTGGCCTCCATCGCCCGGACAGTCGGCCCCTCGTGCTGGGTGGGTA
The DNA here is from genome assembly GCF_052065415.1 of Pseudoflavonifractor sp. HCP28S3_F10. Classification (NCBI taxonomy): domain Bacteria; kingdom Bacillati; phylum Bacillota; class Clostridia; order Eubacteriales; family Oscillospiraceae; genus Pseudoflavonifractor; species Pseudoflavonifractor sp. HCP28S3_F10. The sequence continues at coordinate 21,538 of NZ_JBQHUB010000044.1, forward strand.
TTTGCTCCACACCCTGACGCTCATAGCTGCGGTGGTCGATGCGGCAATCCAAACCTTTCTCAGCAAATCTGGTATTGCAGAGTTGCGCCCATTGTTCACGCCAAAACTCCAATGTCTCCGGCTTGCCCCAATCGGTGGTGGGGACGGCGTTGAACACATAGTTCCCGGCCTCATCCCGGATACGCTCACCCTGTTCGTCCAGCACATATTCCCGCCGCTGCTTGTTGCCCCATTTTCCGTCCGGCTCGATAGGACGGATGGGACACATGACATGAAAATGCGGGTTCTGGATGCCGCCGTCCTTCTTATCCGGTTGATGAATGGCATAGTCCGCCACCATGCCCCGGCTCACACACTGCTCCAACAAAAAATGCCTTGCAAGCTCAATGTTCTCCTGCATGGAAAACTCGTTCTGCAAGGCAATGTCAAAACTATATGCAAGCTGGGCTCTCTTTCCACGTTCCACTTTCTCCACGGCGTTCCAGAGTGTTTCCCGGTCAGAGAAAGGGGGCGGGGCTTGGGGCGGCAGCAGGATTTCCGAACAGATCACGCCGCCCTTGCGGGTGTAGTCGCTGTCCTCGCCGTAATACTCGCTGTGCAGCTTTTCGCCGGAGCGATAGGCGGCAGCAGCCACGGCAGACTGTCCGGCGCTGCGCTTGATCTGGGTTACGTGAAAATGGAATAATGCGATGGCCAATCACCCCCAAACTCATTTTTGTTGTGCTCGTTGACGGCCTCCATGAGCAAACCCTTGACCTCTGGCAAGGCGAGGGCTTTTTCCGCAAAAGCATAAAACTCGGTTTCACTCAAAACCTTTGCCAGTGGGGCTACGCTTTCAATGGCTGCACCTCGGGTGATCAGCCTGTGCGCCCGCTTCCGGCGGTCGCCTTTTTCATAGTAGGCGGCACGGTTTTCAAGCTGCTGCTGTTTGTGCCGGAGCTGGGCAAGCTGACGCTCACTGGCGGCAATCTCGGCTTTCAGTTCGGAGATGGTTTTCTGCTTGGGCATGGTACATGACCTCCTTTTTGATGGGATGGATAGGATGAAAAAAGACCGCCTACATTTTCAGTAGACGGTCTGGCTGACGGTATGGGATTTTCAGACTTTGCAGCGGGAACAATCTGCTGACGCAGACCGTCCCCGCCGCAAAGTGCGCTGGGATAGCTGCGTAAGCAGCGCAAGGGAGACACTCCCTTGTTCGGAACGAAGTGACGCAAAACAGCCCGGACTTCAATTGTCCGGGCTGTTCGCTCCGCAGGACGCACAATACAGGGTTTACCCTGTATAGAAGTGCGCCA